>CADBRF010000189.1 GCA_902796975.1 uncultured Coriobacteriaceae bacterium | reverse complement strand
CTTTGAGCATCTGCGCAAGCTCACGATTGAGCTTTGCCCGCTCTTCGAATGTTTCCTCTGCCATGGATACTGCCTTCCTCTTCGTCTTTTTATGTTGAAGGCAGTCTAATAAGCGTTTGGCATTTTCGTTAGAGCCAGAAATGAAGTATTCATACATGCCAGTTATCATGCCAGATTCAATGTGGCATGATATGGAATGAAAGAATTCGGAGGATTTCATCATGCCAGCCTATGCACTTGATAAAACCAGCCTTACACCTCTCTACCAGCAGCTCTACCAGCATCTACGGGAAGATATCGAATCGGGCATATTAAAGGTAGGGGCACGCCTTCCTTCCCGGAGACGTCTTGCCAACGACCTCTCTGTGAGTCCGGCAACAGTAGAGGCGGCGATAACACAGCTTTCAGTGGAAGGGTACGTTTCGCCAAAGCCTCGAAGCGGCTACTACGTGAACGCCATCGAAACCATGCCCCAAACAGATTCCGCAAAGATTGCAGCCACGGGCAAGCGCACCATTCCTGCTAACGAAAACAGAAGCTTTAAGAAAAAGCCTCGATTCGATCTCACCTCAAACGACATCTCGAACGAGTCCTTTCCCTTTTCCCAATGGACCAGGACGTTGCGCTCCGTTATGGCCGAAGAGCCCGAAGAGCTCATCATCGGGAGCGGAGATCCGTGTGGACAGCCGGTATTACGCAATGCCCTTGCCGATTTCCTCTATGACACACGTGGCATGGAAGTTAATCCTGATTGCGTTGTTGTGGCATCCGGCTCTCAGGTTCTCTACAACCTCTGCGTGCAGCTTCTTGGCCACCAGATGACAATCGCAATCGAGGATCCGGGATATCTGCGCTTGCACAGCATTTATCGGGCAAACGGAGTGGAAACCGTCCCTGTTCCGCTTGGTAAAAATGGTTTGAGTAGGCAAGGTCTTGAAGAATGCGGCGCGAGCCTCGTGCATGTAATGCCCTCGCATCAGTTCCCAACAGGTAGGGTTATGCCCGTGAATGAACGTTATGAACTTCTCGCCTGGGCAAATGAGGATGATGGGCGCTACATTCTTGAAGACGATTACGACTCCGAGCTGCGGTTGCAAGGGCGACCAGTGCCCACTCTCAAGACCATAGACGCCCTCGGCCGCGCCATTTACACCAACACCTTCACACGAAGCTTTGCCCCAGGGTTTCGCATCGCCTATATGGTCCTGCCTGAGCAGCTTATGAACTTGTATCGGAGAAAGCTAGGCTTCTACTCCTGCACGGTTTCGAACATGACGCAGCTCGCGCTTGCCCGGTTCATCGAGAGCGGGAAGATGACCCGTCATATAGCAAAGGTGAAAACCAATAGCAGAAAAAATAGAGATACGTTCATCAAGGTACTCAGAAAATCCGATCTCTGCAACAATATCGAATTCGCGGGCACAGACGCCGGCCTCCATTTCATGCTACATCTCGATGTAGAGCTTGATGAATCGGAGATTGTGGCCAGAGCTGAGGAGGCGGGAATTCGCATTCGCCCACTCAGAGATTACTCCATGCTCGCATCAAAGAATTCCGGGGGCGATTTCGAACGCGGCATAGACCACTGGTTTCCCATCAGTTTATCGAGTCTGACCGAGACCAAAGCCGAAGAAGCTGCGCAGGCACTCGCACACTGTCTGAGTATGTCCGGAAGCTTTTCCTAGATAGATCACCATATACTTGTTGTGCAGAAGCAAAACGCACAAACAAATGCACTCTCATCCAGCTTTGCAGCCTCATGAAAAAGGAGCCGTGTCCCAATAGACATGGCTCCTTTTCTTGCGATTATTTTTGTTTGTCCTGCTACTTACGCACTACCGAGATGCGCTCCTGGATATGGTTGCCAGACTCGATTTCGTCCACGAGGGCGATAGCGTAGTCAGCGTAGGAGATGATGGACTCTCCGCGATCGTTGAGCGTGAGTTCCTCGCCAGCCAAGATGTACTCACCCGTGCGCTCGCCATCAGCCTGGAAGTCGCCAGCAGGGGAAATGTAGGTCCACTTGACATCCTTGACCGGGCGAATCTGCTCCAGGGTGCCCACCTGAGCAGTAGCCAGCGACACGAACTCTGCAGGGAAATCAGGCGTCTGGTACACCTGCAGCGTATGCTCGGGATTCACATAGAGGGAGCCGGCGCCACCAACATAGACGAGGCGGATATCGGTGCCAGCAAGGATGTCGAGAAGGTGCTGGAGGGTCTCCCCATGCAGGTGGAAGGTTTCAGGAGTCCATGCGCCGAAGGCATCGACTACTGCATCGAAGCCCTTGAGGTCTTCAGCTGTGATGTCGAAGATGTCCTTTTTCACGTAGGTCTGGGCATCCCCCGTGTTCTCGTCCTTGCGGCCGAACGCGGTCACATCCCATCCGCGGTTTACAGCCTCGGTGATGACCTTGCGCGCGACCCTGCCGTCAGCTGCCACAACTGCGATGTTCTTCTTCTCCGCCATGATCTTTTCCTTTCATCTGTGGTGCCTGTTCCTTGCAGGCACCTGCCCTGTTGACAGCTAGAATAATAGGAAGATGTAGTGGCAGAAATAAGTACGCACAATATTGTGCCCTAGGTTCCTAATAGTGACTATTGGTCTTTATCAGGGGTTTTTCTGGATGTGCTTCCTGATATCCTTCGCCCCAGACACGAAGTGAGGCCAACACAGGCGCTAGGCTTTTCCCGAGGGGTGTGAGCTCATATTCCACGCGCGGCGGCACTTCTGGATAGGCTGTGCGGGTGAGAAGACCATCAGTTTCCATCTCACGGAGGCTAGAGGTCAAGACCTTTTGCGAAATGCCTCCCACAGACTTGCGCAGTTCGCCAAACCTTCGTGGTCCGTCTTCCAGATCGCGCAAGATGAGAACCTTCCACTTGCTGCCTATGAGCAGAAGAGTTGTCTCCACGGGACATGCAGGAAGCCCTTCGGAAGTGGAGAGTTTTGTTGGGACTCGTTCCATAGCTGCTCCAATAGTTTCAGGTTGACAGTGATATTCGTATTGTAACCTTAGGGAGTTCCTCCGCAGAAAACAAGACACAGCGGATAGGCGTCACACGTATTTACCATGCCAGAAAAGCATGAATAATCTCCACCACTCTCGGGATGAAGCACTGGCTTTCCATATTCGCCGAGTCTTGGGACTTGCAGTGTAGAGCAAACAGGCGTTCTGAACCAGTAAATGTTAGAAGAACCGTACTTTTCTTTCCCTTGCTTTTCATGAGTATTTTCAAGACGGTCTAAAAGGCCCGCTCTGTTTCCCCAGATG
>CADBRF010000188.1 GCA_902796975.1 uncultured Coriobacteriaceae bacterium | reverse complement strand
GTGGAGAGCGCCTGGGACACCTCGGAATCTGGCCCTGCCAAGCGCTGCTACACGCTCACAGACGAAGGCCGTGCCTGCCTCCGCCGTTGGATTGACGCTCTTGCCTGCTATTCGCAAAGCATTCAGGACCTTCGTGTTGTCGCAAGCGATGCGCTGAATATCGAGGTTCCTGAGCTCCCCCACTGCTTGAAAGACGTCAACCTCGACTGGGATGAAAAGTAGCGCCTCCCTCGTGCTCAAATCATTCTTGCGCCCTTTTACAAAAGACGGACCTGGCAGGCATTTTCCAGGTTCGTCTTTGTGTTACAAGTAGTATGTTTCGCCAGCGCATGCAGTGCCCACCACATGCATCGCGCCAAGGAATCGTAGCCACGCCAAACGAGAGGAATGTAGCCGGTGCGTTTTCAGCCACATGGGTCTTCTTGCGCGCACCGTTTCTCCTCTGACCTCGTCTCTGCCCTTTTTCTCTCCTTCGTCTTCATAGCGTGCGTCAACCCACCCGCTTATGCGTATGTTGACCCTTCGGTCATGACCTACACCATACAGGCGCTTGCAGGCGTTGCCGTCGCCCTTTCCGCAGCGATTGGCGTCTTCTTCAGAAGAACGCGCCGAAAGATCTTTCAGGTTCTCCATATCGATGAGGAGAGCAGAAAGGCCAAGGATCCAGCAGTCGTGATGCTCGATCCCGTTTCCGACAGCTATGAGAGCTCCCTTGAAGAAGCGCGGACCGCGGCACAAGCGCTCACTCAAGCGTCTGCCGGCAAGGTGGAACGCCCCCTCAGCTGGCGAGCACGTTTCGTCTACGCCCTCATCGTCTCGGTTTTCGCCAGCTTCACTCTGCTCGTAGCCGCGCCCTCGGAGATTGTCGCGGCAAATCCCACGAGCCTCATATTCGGCGTCCATGATGTCTGGTGGATTCTCGCCCTCTTTGGTTTGGCGGTTGCAGCCATCCTTTCTTTCGCTCTCTCCGCCTTTCGCAAGAAAGCTTTTGACACGGCACTGGTCATCGTCTTCTGCTTCGGTCTGCTCTGCTGGCTGCAGGCACTCTTCATCAACGAGGGACTCCCTACCGCCGATGGACGCAGCGTGAACTGGGGCAACTTCCAGACGGTCACTATCGTGAGCACCGTGGTCTGGGTCGCGCTGCTGAGCATCCCGCCTATCATCGCCCACTGGCATCATAGGACGTCGCGGCTTTTCGCCACTGTGGCGAGTGTCTGTCTTATCATCGTCCAGGGCGTGGGCTTTGGCAGCCTCTTCGTCAATGCGCAATCCAACTTACGCGTGACTGAGGAGGGCCTCTTCGAAGTCTCCCCTCAGAACAATGTCATCGTGTTTGTCCTTGACACCTACGACACGCGCGATGCAAACAGCATCATGCGCGATGACCCGCACTTTTTCGATGCACTCACGGGCTTCACCTACTACGGGAACGTGGCGGGATCGATGATTCCCACTCACTACGCCGTGCCCTTCCTTCTCACCAACCAGCTGCCCCAGCCCGAGCAGACCTGGGGGCAGTACTACGCCAACCGGTATGCCAACAGCACTTTTCTCGACGATATTTCAGATGCGGGATACAACATCGGCATCTATACCGATTCCGCTGAAATGGATTTCAACAAGCCAGCCGACCTCAGGCAGGCGCGCGAGACGCTCAATATCCACGAGCTCTCCTCCGTCAATGTTGACCCGGTCGAGGCTCTGCTCTCTCTGGAGCAATGCGCCTTTTTCCGCGATATGCCCTGGCTTCTCAAATCGCACTTCTGGTTCTATACAGACGAGGTGAACCAGCGGGTCGTGGCAACAGATCTCACCGCCGACCCCGCCAATATCCAGTACCATATGAACGATGGCGCCTATCACGAGGCGCTCGACGCAAACGGCCTTACCATCAAGGACGACGGCGGAATGGGTTCCTTCCGCTTCATCCACCTGCTCGGCGCCCACTATCCAGTGAGACTCAATGCAGAAGGGTACACCTCGGATTCAGCCTCGTACGACGACCAAATTCGCGGATCCATGAAGATTGTCTTCGACTACATTCAGGACTTGAAAGACCTCGGCCTCTATGACGATGCGACTATCATCATCACGGCAGACCATGGCGTCTGGCACATCACAGACGAAAACGATTACACCACAGCTCCTATGCTGTTCGTAAAGCCTTCCCAGACAAGTGAGGAGGCACAGGCGTCGTTGAAGAAGTCGAATCTGCCGGTATCGCATTGCGATATCCCCGCGACCGTCATCGAGGCGATTGGCGACGACCCAGCTCCCTACGGGACCGTGGTCTATGAGTCAGCTGATCCCAATCGCACCCGCTACTTCTACGCCCTATACACGAAAGACGACGGGACCACATCTATCCACCAGATTGAGATAGACCCGGACAAACCGCTCTCCTTGAGTGGATGGCACGAGACGGGGCTGGTCTGGGACTAACCTTCGCGCAGCTTTGCCCGCGGATGCGTGGAGAGATACTCCTCGCGGATATGGCTTCGATCCACATGCGTGTATATCTGCGTTGTGGAGATATCGCTGTGTCCGAGCATTTCCTGAAGAACACGCAAATCCGCCCCGCCTTCGAGCATGTGAGTGGCGAAACTGTGCCTGAGCGTATGGGGATGCAGGCCTTCGATACCCACCTTATGCCCATAGCGTTCGACAATCTTGCAGACGCTGCGGCGAGAGATTCTCCCGCCCCGCGCGTTGAGAAAGATAGCGTGTGGATCTTGCGGGCTGGCTTTGGAGCGCAGATGCGGCCTTCCTTCGACAAGATAGTTGGCGAGAGCAGAAGCAGCGGTCCCCATTATAGGCACGAGACGATCTTTGCCGCCCTTGCCATGGACCCGGACGAGCCCCTCTTCCGTAAGCAGGCTTCCATAATCGAGACCGACGAGCTCTGAGACACGAAGCCCACATCCATAGAGCACCTCGAGCATCGCATGGTCACGAATCCCCGCTGGAGTGTCTGGGAAAGGCTGGTCAAGCAAGCGTCCAATTTCCTCGATACTCTTCGCCTCGGGCAGACGCGAGGGAACTTTAGGCAGGGGCACCGAAGCAACAGGATTGACTTCGGTAATCCCCTCACGCACGCAGAACTTGTGGAAGCTCCTCATAGCGGCAACGTGTCGTTCAATGCTCGCTGGAGCATATTCGCGCTCGCGGAGATTCTCGAGATAGGCGACGATATCCTCCCGTTCGATTTCCTCATAGGAATCTCGTTTGCAGCGTACATGCAGAAAGGTCGCGTAATCGCGAAGATCACGCCCGTAGGCATCCCAGGTAGCATCGGAGAGCCCCTGTTCGACGCTCATGTAAGTGAGATATTCGTCAATATCTCCCGCAAAAGGCCCACAGTCCACCGCAGGCAACGCCTTGGTCTCACGCGGCTCGTGGAGCGGAGCCCAATTGGAAGAATTATTTGCTGTGCTCTGAGAGTTCGTCATAGCAGATAGTATATCCGCTCCTGTCTCAAGCTCGTCCAGTTGAGCCGAGCCCTATGCTTACGCATCCGCAATAATCTTGCGATAGCGCTTCGGATCGGTATCTCCTTCGGTAGAAATGATAAGAACATGAGACTTCTCGTCAAGGCCAAGCTCATCCCGGAGCTCCCCCAGTTCTTCATCGAGCATGATGGCCGCAAGAGCACCCATGCCTGCAGCGCCTGATTCACCCGAGATAATGGCTCTGTCGCTTCCCAGCGGAGATGCGAGCATTCGCATGCCTCGTTTAGTCACACTGTCGGCCATGCTGAGAAATACCGTCGCACGGTCACGAAGAATGTCCCAGCTAATCGGGTTGGGAGTCCCGCAGTTGAGCCCCGCCGTGGGGGTCGCGCCCTCACCGGAAACAGAATGTGGGAACCCATCTCCCGCGCTGCGCTTATGTAGTGACAATCCGCAGCGAAGGGCTCGACGATGGCGATTTTAGGCACAGCATTCGGAAGAAGTTTGGCAATGTATTCCGCAACGGCTCCTGCCATGGAACCTACCCCTGCCTGAAGGAAGACATGTGTTGGAGCAGGACTCTGCTCTTGTTCAAGCTGGGAAAACGTTTCTGCCACCATGGTTGAATAACCCTGCATGATATACGAGGGAATCGTCTCATACCCCGGCCACGCCGTATCCTGCATGAGGATAGCGCCATCGATTGAAGCGGCGATGCGTGAAGCCTTCTGAACACACTCGTCGTAGGACAGTCTCTCGATGGTGACTTTTGCACCTTCCGCTTCTATGTTATCGAAGCGGGTCCTGGTTGTTCCCGCCGGCATCAGGACAATCGCCTTGATACCGAGCTGGCTGGCAGTCCAGGCGACGCCTCGCCCATGGTTGCCATCGGTAGCGGTAACAAGGGTTGCAGAACTAAGACGTTCCTTTGCCTCAGGCGATGTAAGAACGTCATAGGTGAGGTTGGACAGTGGCATGTCGAGCAAGGTGGAAATCAAGCGCGCCGTCGCAAAGGAGCTGCCCAGCGCCTTGAAAGCGCTGAGACCGAACCGATAGCTCTCATCCTTCACATGCAGGGACCCGAGCCCCAGGTGCGTTGACATCTCCTTGAGATTCACAAGCGGCGTCGGGCTATATCCGGGAAAACTCTGGTGAAAAGACAAGGCCGCCTTCATGCTTTCAAGATCGAAGATAGCCTCGCTGTCTCCGTTGCTTTTCGGTAGAGAGTTGAACTTCCATTTCATTTCAGAAGCCATTTATCCACTCCCCTTCGCATTAGGCACTCCAAGAGTCCACCTTCATCAGAATGGCGACTCCACTTATAGTTTTTCAGCTTAATGCCAATATACGACAATCCAATGCTAAGACAAACAGCAGGTGCACTCACGTCACCTGCTGTTTTCTATAGCAGCCGTATCCAGTTCTCAGCGCCGGGCAGACACGACAACAGCCCTCAAGCGTTTTCCTTGCGAACAGCTACTTGTTTTCCTGGTACGCGATGGCTGCCTCCACAAGGCCCTTGAACAGAGGGTGAGGCCTGGTGGGACGGCTCTTAAACTCAGGATGCCCCTGGCTTGCGATGAAGTAGGGATGGTCATCGAGCTCGATCATTTCCACGAGACGCTCATCAGGGGAGACGCCGCACACCGTAAGCCCGGCATCGATGAGCTTCTGACGGAAGGCGTTATTGACCTCGTAACGATGGCGATGGCGTTCATAGATGACAGGCTCGCCGTAAAGTTTCTCAGCAAGAGTCCCCGGAACAATGCGGCAAGGATAGGCTCCCAGACGCATCGTGCCACCCATATCGTCGATATCCGCCTGCTCCGGCATGAGGTCGATGACCGGATATTCGAGGTTGTCGTCGAACTCTGCAGACGAAGCGCCGGGCATGCCGGCCACATCACGGGCGAACTCGCACACCGCCGCCTGAAGACCCAGACAGATACCCAGGAAGGGAACATTGCGCGTCCTCGCATAACGAGCCGCGCAGATCTTTCCCTCGAATGCGCGTACACCAAAGCCGCCGGGAACGAGAATGCCATCCATGATACCAAGTTCCTTTTCGACATTCTCGTCGTTGATTTCCTCGCCATCAACCAGATGGACATTCACCTTCTTGCAGTTGGCGATGCCCGCATGATGCAAAGCCTCGACAACCGAGAGGTAGGCATCGGGCAGGCCAACATACTTGCCTACGATGGCGATGTCAACAGAGCCCTCGCACGAAGCCTGCTTGTCGAGATAGCTCTGCCACTTGGAGAGGTCAGCTGTGCCTTCTTCAAGACCGAGGCGGTCGAGAACCTGCGTGTCAAATCCCTGGGCGTGAAGACGCATGGGGACATCGTAGATGCTCGGTGCATCCTCGCAGGCAAAGACGTCATTTGCCTCCACATCGCAGAACATGGCGATCTTCTCGCGGATAGCATCGGTAATCTTGTGATCGCTACGGAGAACGAGGAAGTCAGGTTGAATACCAATTGACTGGAGCTCTTTCACGGAATGCTGCGTGGGTTTGGTCTTAAGCTCGTGAGCAGCGGAAATGTAGGGAACAAGTGTGCAATGTACGAAGCAGACGTTTTCGCTGCCCTTTTCACGTCTGAACTGGCGCACCGCTTCCAAGAAGGGCTGCGATTCGATATCGCCAACCGTGCCGCCAATCTCGGTGATGACGATGTCGGCACTAGTCTGGTCGGCTATGCGGTTGATGCGCTCCTTGATAGCGTTGGTAACGTGCGGAATAACCTGCACCGTGCCACCGAGAAAATCGCCACGGCGCTCGCGCGCAATAAGACCCTGATAGATGGATCCTTGCGTGACATTCGACTCGCGAGAAAGGTTCTCATCGATGAAGCGCTCGTAGTGGCCAAGGTCAAGGTCGCTCTCGAGACCGTCGTCGGTGACAAACACCTCACCGTGTTGGAAGGGGCTCATCGTGCCCGGGTCCACATTGAGATAGGGATCCATCTTCTGCATGGTCACTTTATAACCACGCGACTTGAGCAACATACCGAGCGAGGAGGCGGTAATGCCCTTACCCAGCGAGGATACGACACCGCCTGTTACGAAAATATGCTTTGACATGCTGTTCAGTCCTTCCTCACGCAAATAACCACAATCTTAGATATTGTAGGAAAAAAATGTTTCCAATGTGTGACCACTGGAAACATTGGATGAACGTCACTCAGTTCGAACAAGAAAAAAGCCCGTCGGGATGCCATGCAAATAATTGGAGGATGATAGGGAAATTTCTGAAATCGAAAGCGGAGAGATGTTTGAGCGCGAAGCGCGAGTCCTCGGAGCTGATTTCAGAAATTCCCCTATCGGGTGACGACCTTATTTG
>CADBRF010000187.1 GCA_902796975.1 uncultured Coriobacteriaceae bacterium | reverse complement strand
TGCTGACCATAAAGTTTCCGCTAGCGATGCATCAAGCACGAGCGCAATTCTGGCAACGAATACCTATTCCGCAAAGGGCAGCGTGACACTCAACGCAAAGAAGCAGTACGACAGTCAGTTGAATGCGGGCCAGTTCCGCTTCCAAATCGCCGATGACCCGGATGGCGATGGCGTGTACGACCACGTCATAAGTACTGGCACCAACGATGCAAAGGGCGACATCGTCTTTAACCCAATAGCCTATACCAACGATGACCTCAGCCTCGATGGTCCGGCGACTTTCACTTACGAGATTTCGGAAATCGACAATGGTGATGGTGTCGCCGAATACGATAGCTCTAAGCAGCTTGTTAGTGTCGAGGTGAGCGACAACGGCGACGGAACGCTCGATACCGTTGCGCATTATGGGGCAGGCCCGGGCGACGGCTCAATCCCCGAGTTCGTCAATCATGTGCTTGCCCATCTTCCCAAGACCGGCCAAGGGGGTATTGCGCTTGCCTCTCTCGTGGGCGTTGCCCTCGTAGTCTGCGGGCTTGTCGGCATGCGTCGCCGTGGCCAACGAAGGGAGGGCGAGAACCATGAAAACTAGAGCGGTCCCTATATCTTCTCGAAATGCATGTTCTGCTGTTCTTTTCGCTTTTGTTGCTGCCTTCCTGTTGATTTTCATCGGCTTCATGCCGGGTTCTGCTCTTCTCGCCGCTGCAGAAGAAGCGGGTTCGAGCTCAGAAGTCATAGCGGGAGCTGGCGCAGACGGAACTGTTTCCATTGCAGATCAATCGAGCTACAAAACTGCATTGCAGGGAAAACAGTTGTTGGCTGGCAAAGTCGTGCAAGTTTCCCCAGATACTGTTCCCTCTGAGCTCTCAACTGCCTCCTGGGCTTCCCCTGAGGCAAAAGCAGCTCTCGTGGGCGTGATACAAACACATGAAGGTAGCTGGAATGGAACGGCACAAGATGCTGCAGCGTGGCTTCAAAAAAATATGAACGCCTCGCTTGCAAACGAGATCGCAAGAGCTGCTTCCGGTGTACCGGTGTCTCTTCAGCTCTCCTTTGGGGAATCGCCGCACGTTGCGGGTGGATGGTGGCTGCTCGAGACCGATTTAGATGCGGCTGGTGCCCAAGAAGCTGCCACGGAGCCCATACTTTGCGTACTTGGCGGCCCGGCTGTCCAGATAACCGAAAAAGCTGATATGCCAGCTGTTGAAAAGACGGTCAACGGCGGGACGCAAAACGTTGCGTCTGTGGTGGAAGTTCTCGACTATTCAATCACATTGACTCTCCCTGCAAACTACGATTCTTTCGACTCCTATGCATGCACGTTCAATGACACGCTTTCGAAGGGTTTGTCCTTCCAGGATGAGTCGATTGTGGTTACCTCGTCGCTCGCCCCTGACACACCGCTTGACCCGGGCCTCTATACGGTTGCGAAACAGTCAGGTGATGGAGGGACGACAATACTTTCAATAGAATTTGGGAACCCCAAAACGGCTGTGCCCGCATTGCAAGTGGGAAATGGTCCGACAGCTGTTACTGTGTCTTATAAAGCCCAGTTGACAGGCGATGCTACGGTTGGTGCCGCTTCTCCAAATAAGAACGGTGTAACCGTCTCCTTTACCCGCGCGCCTTCGTCAGAAGCCATGGGCGAAACTGAGCCATCCGAAACGTCCACCTATGCAATTGCCTTGAAGATCCTGAAAGCAGACTCTCAAACGGGCAAAGGCATCTCAGGAGCCGAGTTCGCCTTAAAAGACACCGTGAACAATCGTTGGTGGACCGGGGCAGACTGGACTGATGCTCAGACGAACTTACCATGCGATGCAGATGGTGCCCTGCTCATCTCGGGAATTCCTTCGGGCAACTTCGAGCTGGTTGAGACACAAGCGCCCAGTGGGTATATCAAACTCGATAAGCCAATTTCTATCGTTGTCTCAGCTCAGCTTGATGCTGCAGGATCTCTTGCCTTTAGCGTGACGGCGCAATCGGATGCTGCAGAAGTGCAGCAGAGCGGAAACGAAGCTCAAACGGGTGTAGCGACTGTGATTGTCAACAACCAGCAAGAGGGGTCGATTTTGAAAACGGGGGATAAGGCGCTGCCCTTATGTATCGGTCTGGTCGCCATAATCGTTGGGTTCAGTGCTCTTGTCCTTCGCCGCAAAGAAGAACGTGATTGGCGGCATGAAACTGAATACGA
>CADBRF010000186.1 GCA_902796975.1 uncultured Coriobacteriaceae bacterium | reverse complement strand
GGACAACTTGGAGAAGAAGAAGGGCGCGAACCGCCGTCACAGCATCGAGCATACCGGAAAGGCCTTCATCTACGGCTGCATCGATTGCGGAGATTGCGGCCTGGAGGCGGTAATTTACAGCTGCCCCATGGCGTCCTGCCCCAAGAGCCAGCGCAACGGACCATGTGGTGGCAGTATGGATGGCTATTGCGAAGTGTTCCCGCCCACCAATCCCGAGGGCGCGCATTTTTGCATCCACTACATGGCGTATCATCGCTTGAAGAAGTACAACGAACTGTGGCGCTACACTACGTTCATCACCCCGCCGAACAAGTGGGAATACTGGCAGCACAGCGCGTGGAGCAACTACACGCACGGGCGTGATAACGCTGCGGACCGCATCTACATCGAGATTGGGCTTGATGCGCCCCAGCACGCGGAGGTGCCCAAGCGCTAAACCGGTTCGAATGCCGCCCGAAACTGGGTAGCAGAAGATAATGAACAGGCACGAAAAGACAGTAATTGGAGTTGGAAAGGAAGTAACGTAGATGATCATCATTGGCGAGAAGATCAACGGCTTTGTCCCCAAGACCAAGGTGGCTATCGATGCCAAGGATCACGACTACATCCGCGAGATCGCCGTTGGCCAGACCGAGTGCGGTGCGGATTACCTGGACATCTGCGCTGGCACTGATCCAGACATCGAGCTCGAGACCATGAAGTGGCTCATCGAGGACACCCAGGCCGTAAGCGACCTGCCTCTTACGCTCGACAGCCCCGACCCCGATATCCTGCTGCAGTGCATCCCGCTGTGCAATAAGGAAGGCATCATCAACTCCGTCTCCATGGAATCTGGCAAGATTGAGAAGATCTTCCCCGTCATCGCTGACACGGGCTGGAAGGTCATCTGCCTCACCGACAACGACGAAGGCATTCCGGATGACCCCGATAAGAAATTCGAAATCGCCAAGCAGATTGTCGCCAAGGCAGACGAGTATGGCATCTCCCACGACCGCCTGCTCTTCGACCCGCTGGTCACCACGCTGGCGACCAAGCCCGATTCCATGGCAAACTTCGCCAAGGGCGTGCGCATGATTAAGGAAGCCTTCCCGGATGTCCATATCACCTCCGGTCTCTCCAACATCTCCTTCGGCCTGCCCTATCGCCGCGGCATCAACTCCGCCTTCGCAGTGCTCGCCATCGAGGCTGGCATGGATTCGGCCATCATGGACCCGCTGTCCGAGCCGCTTCTGGGTGCCGTCCGTTCCGTCAACTACCTCCTTGGCAACGACGATTGGGGCATGGCCTTCCTCACTGACTTCCGCAAGGGTCTGTTCCCCGTCAAGCCGAAGGCAAACTAACCAGCTCACGGGCGCGTTTGTCTAACAACTGCTTGACGACATATTCGTAGACCACGGTGCTCGGTGCCTGTATGGTTGCCGGGCACCACGTGGAAAGGTGGTGCACATGGCAGAACCAGCGACAAAGTTGAGCTGTGAGGAGTTTGTCAACGTCCTCGCTTCGAAAGCTCCAACTCCGGGTGGTGGCGGGGCAGCCTCGCTTGTGGGCGCTATCGGCATGGCGCTTGGTAACATGGTGGGCTCTCTCACAGTTGGCAAGAAGAAGTATGCCGATGTTGAGGCCGATGTCATCGAGCTTCAGAAGCAGGCAACCGAGCTGCAGGAGAAGTTCATCGAGCTCGTTGCAAAGGATGCCGAGGTCTTTGGCCCGCTCTCCAAGGCCTATGGGCTTCCCAAGGAGACCGAAGAGGAGAAAGCGCATAAGGCCGAAGTGATGGCGAAGTGTCTCAAAGAGTGCTGCGAGGTCCCGCTGGAGATCATGCGCACCTGCTGCAAGGCAATCGATGTCATCGAAGGTTTTGCCCAGAAGGGCTCCGCGCTTGCCATCAGCGATGCGGGCTGTGGCGTTATCTGCTGCAAATCTGCCCTCCAGGCAGCAAGCCTGAACGTTTTCATCAACACCAAATCCATGGCAGACCGCGAGCTGGCGGAGAAGAATAACGCCGAGGCGCGCGAGATGCTCGATACCTATTGCGCGAAGGCCGATGCGGTTTTCGCGGATGTCGAGAGGAGGTTCTTCGAATGACGGCAAAGACACTCTCTGGCAAGGAGGTTGCCGAAGCTCTGACCCTTGCCGCCGCTGCTAAGGTGGACGAGCTCAAGTCCAAGGGCATCACGCCGACGCTCGCCATTTTGCGCGTGGGCGAGAACGGGTCGGATATTTCTTATGAGAAGGGCGCGACCAAGCGTGCAGCCAAGGCTGGCGTCGAGGTAAAGAATGTCATTCTCCCCGAAAACGTGGACCAGGAGACGCTCCTCGCTGAAGTTAAGAAGCTTAACGAGGACAGCAGCGTTCATGGCGTTCTCATGTTCCGCCCGTTGCCCAAACATATTGACGAAGACCTCGTGCGCAACACGCTCGACCCCGCCAAGGATGTCGACTGCATCACCGACATGTCGCTTGCGGGAGTTTTCACCGGTCAGTCCACGGGCTTTGCCCCCTGCACCCCGCAGGCCTGCATCGAGATCCTCGACCACTATGGCGTGGAGTGCCAGGGCAAGCATGCGGTCGTCGTGGGCCGCAGCCTCGTTGTAGGCAAGCCCGTGTCCATGATGCTGCTGGGCAAGAACGCGACGGTCACCACTGCACATTCCCGCACGCAGAACCTT
>CADBRF010000185.1 GCA_902796975.1 uncultured Coriobacteriaceae bacterium | reverse complement strand
GGCTCTATGATCCCGGCACCAACCAGGAGTGTCCCCTCCATGGTGGTCCCGCCAACAACGATGAAGGAGATTTCATGACTGAAACTTCGCACTCCAGCTATCTGTTCACCTCTGAGTCCGTCACCGAGGGTCATCCCGATAAGATCTGCGACCAGATTTCCGATGCCATTCTCGATGCCGTTCTCGAGAAGGAAACGGAGCTCGCCAAGCAGGGTTACGTCTCCCCGAGTGGCGTTCCCGCAGATCCCAACAACTGCCGCGTTGCGTGTGAGACGGTGTGCACCACGGGTCTTGTTATGGTCACGGGTGAGATTCGCACTCAGGCCTATATTGATGTCGATTCCATCGTGCGCAAAACCGTCCGCGAGATTGGCTACACTCGTGCAAAGTACGGCTTCGATGCCGATACCTGCGGCGTTATCAACGCCATCCATGAGCAGAGCCCCGATATCGCCATGGGCGTTGACGCAAGCGCAGAGTCCAAAGAGGGCGATGTCGACCCGCTCGATCTCATCGGCGCTGGCGACCAGGGCATGATGTTCGGCTATGCCTGCAACGAGACCTCTCAGCTCATGCCCATGCCCATCTACCTGGCGCATCGTCTGGCAGAGCAGCTGACCAAGGTTCGCAAGGATGGCACGCTGCCTTATCTCCGCCCCGATGGAAAGACCCAGGTCTCCGTTCGCTACGAAGATGGCAAGCCCACGCGTGTTGAGAAAGTTCTCATCTCTACCCAGCACTCCGATGAAGTCGCAACGGATACCATCCGCCGCGATCTCATCCAGTTTGTCATGACCCCGGTGTTCTCCGCTGAGAACGTCGATTGGAAAGACGCTGAAATTTATGTCAATCCCACCGGCCGTTTCGTCGTGGGCGGCCCCATGGGTGACGCTGGTCTCACCGGCCGCAAGATCATCGTTGACACCTATGGCGGCATGGGCCGTCACGGCGGTGGCGCTTTCTCCGGCAAGGACTCGACCAAGGTCGATCGCTCCGGCGCTTATGCAGCTCGTTGGGTTGCCAAGAACGTTGTTGCGGCTGGTCTCGCAGACCGTTGCGAAGTCCAGATTGCCTATGCAATCGGCGTCGCCAAGCCCTTCTCCCTCATGGTTCAGACCTTTGGCACCGAGAAGGTTCCTGTTGAGGACATCGAAAAGGCTATCAATAAGGTCTTCGATCTCCGCCCTGGTGCCATCATCCGCGATCTCGACCTCCGCAAGCCGATTTTCCGCAAGACCGCTGCTTACGGCCACTTTGGCCGCGAGGGCTTCACGTGGGAAGAGACCAACAGGGTTGACGAACTGCGTGCTGCTTGCGGTCTGTAATGCACTTCTTTAAGTGGACTTCTTCACGGTAATCCGAAGAGTTCGTTTTTGAACGAGTTGTTTTGAATGGACGCGCCGCTCTTGCATGTTTACCATGCAGTTGCGGCGCGTTTGCAGTTGTGGGAGCTGAGAGAGCTGTATGCGAATTGCTTCGGTGATAGTGGATATTCAGTCTCGGGCGATTGCCCGGGCCTTTGATTATCTCGTCCCGGAGGAGCTTCAACGTGTGGAAGTTGGCTGCGCGGTGAGAGTCAGCTTCGGCAATCGACCTGTTGCTGGCTATGTCATTGATGTCGCCGAGCTCAGCCATGCCGAGCTTGCTGCCCGCGGAGTGGATGAATTCAAGCTCAAACCCCTCGATTCGGTTCTGAGCAGTCCCTATTTTGACGAGACGTCTGCCAAGCTCGCCCAGTGGATCGCCCGCGAGTATCTTTGCCCGCTTGCAGACGCAGTCCATCTCTTCTGCCCGCCTGGGGGGTCTCCCAAGGTTAAGCGTGTGGACGGTCAATGGACGCTCGTGCATCCAGGAGTTGGACCCATCGATGACCGCTGGGTCTTTCCCGTTGAGAATAGCGAGTACGTTCCTCGTGCCAACGCCAGCAAGCAGCGTGATGTGCTCGAGGCCCTCGCCTGTGGTGGCATGCGCGTGGCAGAGCTTTCCTTGGAACTTGGCGCTGTCAATGGTGCGCTCACTGCGCTCGAGAAGCACGGAGCAGTGCGTATCGAGCATCGTCGGCGCATCCGCGAAGCCATGCCCGCAACTGCTGCAGCTCCTCAACAAAGCCCGGTGAATCTCACCAAGGGCCAGCGAGATGCCCTCGCAGCCATTAATTCCCACGCGGCAGATATCATCGTATGTGACGGGGTGACGGGGTCGGGCAAAACCGAAGTCTATCTCCGAGCTATATCTCATGTGCTTGCCCAGGGCAAAACGGCATGTGTGCTCGTGCCTGAAATTGCTCTCACGCCTCAGACAGTGGGCAGGTTCAGGTCCCGGTTCGGTGATGACGTGGCCGTGCTGCACTCACGTCTTTCCGCAGGTGAACGCTTTGATCAATGGGATATCGTGCGTTCTGGTGCAGCTCATGTGGTGGTGGGCACGCGGAGCGCGCTTTTCGCTCCGCTCCGCAATCTTGGCCTCGTCATCATCGATGAGGAGCATGAAGGGTCTTACAAGCAGGATTCCTCACCGCGGTATGACGCCCGCAGGGTTGCCGCCAAACTCTGCGAGCTGAGGGATGCCACGCTTGTGCTGGGTTCGGCCACGCCCCGCATCACTACGCTCGACGCCTGCGCCCGGAGCTCGCGTGGCGAGAGGGCGGGTG
>CADBRF010000184.1 GCA_902796975.1 uncultured Coriobacteriaceae bacterium | reverse complement strand
TCAACGAGACCGGAAATAACCAAAATGATTGCCAGCGGAAACAGAACCGTGAGAATCGGCGCGGAAATCGAGATGATGGCCGAGAGGCCGATGTTGGAAACCACGCAGCTGAACACCGATACGATGATGACGATGGCCTTGTAGGAGAGCGCGCCCTTGGTGAGCTTTTCGAAGTAGTTGCCTGCAACGGAGATGAGGCCGACTGCGGTGGTGAGGCAGGCAAGAAAGACAATGGTGGTCAGCAAAACGCTTCCGGGGAAGCCGAGGAGCTTCTGTGTGAGCATAAGCAGGAGATTTCCCTGCTCATACCCGGCAAATGCAGGACCGGATGCCGTGGCGCCCAGATAGGCAAGGCCAGCATAGACCACGGCGAGCAGGAGGCCGGCGATGACACCCGCGCGGGCTACAGAGCCCGCAATCTCGCGCTTGGTCGAGTAACCATAGCCCTGAGCTGCAACGATGATAATTCCGGAGAAGAGAAGAGCCGCGAGCACGTCCATGGTCTGGTAGCCAGCGAGCATGCCCGTTTTCAGGGGAAGCGTGCCTTCAACTGGGGTAATCTCCCCCACCGGTGTGACTATGCCGGCAACAATGAGAATGACCATGGTGATAAGCAGGAGCGGTGTCAGGTACTTGCCAATGATGTCGACGACCTTGTTCGGACGGATGGCGAGAGCCAGTGCAATGCCGAAGAAAATAATGCCGAAAATCCAGGTATTCAGCCACGGGAACAAGGTGCTCACACCCATCTCGTAGGTAGTGGCAGCGGTGCGGGGCAAGGCCAGACCTGGTCCAATGCAGATGATGACCGTTGTAAGGAAAATGGTGCCAGGAAGGCGACCGATCTTCTTGGTGAGGCCGTCAATCGTGCCCTCAGAGTTAAGCACGATAGCGAGCACGGTCAGGATTGAAAGCCCGGCGTCCATAATCGTGTAGCCGATGGTGCCAACTACCCAGTCTGCACCTAGCTGGTAGCCCATGAAGGGTGGAAATATGAGATTGCCTGCGCCGAAGAACATGGCAAACAGGGCAAGACCCATCGTGGTGACAGTCTTCTGGTTTTTTCTCTCCATTGATATTGCTCTTTTTCGTTCGAAGTTGGTAAAGGTGGTATGCCAGGGCACACAAAGATGGGATTGTACCATCAATGATCCACGGGTGCGCTCGCAGCTGGGCGCTCGTCGGTAGCCCAGTTCGAGCAAATACGAGGCTCGTCGTGCTCCCAACTAATACGTGATGCTATTATTCTCAGCCGAGCGGATGTTCGGTTCACAACTGGGCTATTACATTCGCTCTTTTTATGCGAAGAAACAGCAACTCATCCCAGTCTCGTTTACTCGCCGGGAAATATTGACGCCTTTACTCCTATGATGTGCCGCTGGGAACAAACAATCATGTCGATACCGGCAGATGACCTAAGATATCCACATCGAACTGTCCTATTTCCCGTTTGCAATCGAATGAGCGATGGAGATAACGCACGCGTCTGAAAAGGATATTGCGGAGCTCACGGAGCTGGAACAAATCTGTTTTCCAAAGGAAGAGGCGGCAACACCAGCGCAGGTCAAAGAACGCGTGGAAGCTTTATCCTGAGTGCTTCTGGGCTCTCTGGGACAATGGCCATATTGTCGCTGCCGTCAATGGTATGGCAACCGACACCCCCGACCTCGTCGATGCCATGTTTGCCGATGCGAGCATGCACGAGCCACATGGTGCATGGCAGATGATCTTTAGCGTTGCCACGTTGTCTGCGGAACGCGGAAAGGGCTGCGCGGGGAAGCTCATCAGGCAAGCAATCAGCGACAGCAAGGAGCGTGGGAGAGAAGGCCTTGTCCTCACCTGTAAGGACCATCTCGTTGGCTATTACGCCCGTTTTGGTTTTGTCGATGAAGGCATCAGTAGCTCTGAGCACGGTGGCGTGGTCTGGCATCAGATGCGCTTGGTGCTATAAGCGCGTGCATCAGCGCGCTTTGGGGAGAATGCTCAACTCAGCAGCCTATGACCTGCATTTAGCATCTCTCAGACTCAATGATGCGCAGGTACTCCGAACAGTTTACAGCGCGCACCCGTGAGTTCCTAAATGTCTTCTCGTCACGAGTGAGAATGAAGGCAACGTCATTGAGCTCTGCAACGGCGCGAATCTGCCCGTCCTCGAAGTCTGGTTCGCTCGAATTCGCCGCCATAAAGCACTCTTCTACACCGACGGGAGCGACGACAAGAAGGTTGAGCATATGCTTGACCGCCTGGCGGGCGGTGCTCTCCCCGTACATCCTGCCCAAAATATAATAAAGGTCTTTGAGCGACCCTGGGGTAACAAGCCCCATGTCTCCCCCACCATTGCAGAATTCTAGGGCACGCCTCGCTTCGGTTGAACCTGGTCTATTGCCATCAACGGCATCGAGCAGAATATTCGTATCGAAGAGAACACGACGGGAATTGAAGTTCCTTTTCGATCGGTTCCCGAACTGCGTCGAGCTACTGGCATTCATACTTCTTCAACAGCTCCTCTGCCACAAGATCCTTCTCATTGCCTGGAGCAAGAGCCGCAAGCCAGTCTTTTTCCGGCTTCGGCGTTGACAGAGAATCGCAGAACTCGATAAATGCCCCCATCGAACTCGCCTGGCTACCTTCGCCCTCCTCGCCGAGGGGTTCGGGCAGCTGGCCTGTTGCCGCGATGTTCTCCCACATTGTTTTAATCACGTCACCAACCGTTAGACCAGCGGCATGGATGTACACGCCTGCCCGCTCCTTAACCTGCTCGTCCACGCGCCCGGAGATAATCACCGTTGCCATTGCGCACCTCCATAAACCGTATACGCGTATACATTATAGGATGCCAAAGATGGCAATGCCAATTCTTTATTGGTAAGACCAGGGAGGAGAAACATTGGAACAAACAAAAACGACCACCTGAAAAGGTGGCCGGAGAAGTTGGTAGCCCGTACCAGATTCGAACTGGTGATCTCCGCCTTGAGAGGGCGGCGTCCTAAACCGCTAGACGAACGGGCCATTTTCAAAATGCGCCTTGGCTGGGGTAGAAGGAGTCGAACCCTCACTGACAGAACCAGAATCTGCTGTCCTACCATTAGACGATACCCCAGTAGGTTCAACCGAAACCCTTGCGGGCGCGAAAAAGTATATTACGGATTACCTTCCCTTGCGTCAAGAGACAAACCGAGAATGGTCGTATTTTTTTGAAAAACTTCCGTTCACCAGTCATTTCGCCTTGAAATCGCTCAAGAATCGTCCGCTAAACCATGCGGAGGCCCCGCCAACGGTTGATAGCAGCGAACAGTTCCTGCCGTCTCGGGCGCGCCAGACCGCACCCAGCACTGCCACCTGGCATGATGCTGTCCAGCCCACGCGTCTCGAGAACCCGTTCCAGCTCATCGACAATCTCGACCACTGTTCGCTTGCCGTCCATGAGGTGCTGCTGGGCATAGACAAGGCAATGGGCAAGAGCGGCTGTCTGCTCGCGGTCGGTTATCTGCTCCACCGAATGTAGGTCGATGTCATCGTGGTTGAGCGAGAATCCATCAGTGCCGGAGACGTGTACCTTGATCCGGTCGCCCTTGCCAGATCTGCCATGGGCTCCCCCACGGCTTCCGCCTTGCTTTGCAGGGCGCTTGGGAACGCGCGGGCAGGCGTGAAGGCTCAAGCCTTCTGCCATCGGCTCCTCAGCCACCTCTAGCTCTCCTGCCGCCCCTTTCGCACGCTCCGTGATGTCATAGGGTTCCCACTTGTCCATCTGAATCACATGGTCTGCTGGCGTAAACCAGGCACCCGAGCTGCCCACTGCTAGAACAAGCGAGACGCCCTGGTCTGCCAGTTCATGCGCTCGTGCAACAAGCGGCGTGATGGGCTCGTGCTCCCTGCTGATGACACGCGTCATCAGGGCATCTCGCACCATGAAGTTCGCCGCGCTCGTATCCTCGTCGATGAGAAGGGCCTTGGCGCCCGATTCCAACGCCTCGATGGTATTGGCAGCCTGGGAGGTAGATCCGCTCGCGTTCTCTGTGCAGAATCTGCTCGTATCCTGCCCGCCCGGCAAGCCGTCAATAAAGGGCGAGATGTCGGTTCCAACGATGCTCCTGCCATCTTC
>CADBRF010000183.1 GCA_902796975.1 uncultured Coriobacteriaceae bacterium | reverse complement strand
GCAGCGCTGCAAAAAACCATGCGAGCGTCACGGTTGTAACCAACCCTGCCGAGTACGACGCCATCCTCGCGGAGATGCGCGCAAACAACGGTGCTACCACACTCGAGACCCGCAAGAAACTCGCGTTGGAGGTTTTTCGTACGACGAGCGCCTACGACAACGCCATCTACACCTGGATGTACAACCAGATCGAGGGCGATGATACCTTCGCAGACGACAAACGCATCATGCTCCAGAAGGAAAAGGAACTGCGCTATGGCGAGAATCCTCACCAGCAGGCGGCCTTCTATAAGGTGACCCATCCCGGCAAGCCCGAGGATCCCAAGGATGCGTTCACGTTGGCAAACGCCGTCAAGGTGCAGGGCGAGAAGGACCTAAGCTACAACAACTATCTCGATACTGACGCAGCTTGGTCTTCGGTGCGCGAATTCGATCCCGCCAAACCCACCTGCGTCATCATCAAGCACCTTACTCCCTGTGGCATCGCCGAAGCAGACACGCTCGTCGATGCCTACCGCAATGCCTGGGAATGCGATTCCGTCAGCGCGTATGGTGGCGTCATGGCCTTTAACCAGAAGGTCACGGCAGATGTCGCACACGAGATTGTCGAGGTCAACAAACAGTTCATCGAGGTTCTCATTGCTCCCGATTACGAGGACGAGGCGCTCGAGATTCTCAAGCAGAAGAAGAACGCCCGCATCCTGCGCACTGGCGGTATCAATCCCGCTGGCGGCACGGTGGATATCCGCGCTGTCGAGGGCGGTGTTGTCGTCCAAACCACCGACGCGGTCAATGAGGATCCTGCGACCTTCACGGTCCCCACAAAGACCCAGCCCACGCAGGAGCAGGTCGACGAGATGCTTTTTGCCTGGAAGTGCTGCAAGTGCGTGAAGTCTAACGCGGTTATCCTGACGAAGAACCATGCCACGGTTGGCATCGGTGGCGGTCAGCCCAACCGTGTGAACTCTGCCCGCATTGCCGTTAAAGAGGCTGGCGAGAAGGCCAAGGGCGCAGTTGTCGCAAGTGATGCCTTCCTGCCCTTCCCCGACACGCTGGAAGTTGTGCGAGATGCAGGGTGCGTCGCTATCATTCAGCCCGGTGGATCCATCCGCGATGACCTTTCCATCGAGTGCGCTGACGAAGCGGGCATGCCCATGCTCTTCACGGGCCATCGCCACTTCCGCCACTAAAAAGCGTGCTGCGTAGCAATTAGCACTGAGCGATTGATTCAATGAGCCGATGCCGCTGCGGGAATATTCCTGTGGCGGCATCGGTTTTTATGTCCCCGCAATTAGCCAGTCTCCCCTGCGACTTTTGGCTGGTGATGAGTCCGGCATTGACAATTGCTTCGTGGGCAATTGCTGTGTTGAACGAACGCGTCTTGTTCACACGACAATTCTCTGCGAGACAGCTGTTATGATTCCATGCTCTGATACCAGCCAAAAGCGCAAGGGAAACTGTTGATTTCATGCTGTTTAACAACTGGGATGGAAGTGTTGAATACCCTATTTGACCTGCGTATATGCCGTTATGAGCCAGTTGACGAATCATGAAATTCGTTCCGCTTTGCGCGGTCGCGCGGCGTGCTGTACAATCCGCATTCGGATTAGAAACTGCAAATAAAACGGGCCCAGATTTTTTCATACAATCCAAGCGCAAATGAACAGAAATTTGCTGGGTGCCTAGAATAAAGTAACAAAACCGAAACGGTTACAGATTCATGGTTGCGCTCATTGGATTAGAGCCGTGACATACGGGTTTGGACGTATTAAAGTGTCCTGCAAATATACAACTTGTGCAGTTTTTGCTTCAGTCGGCAGGCTGTATATCAGTAATTTTGGAGGTAGAAATGGGCGTAAAAGTTAAACTTCAGAAGGCGGGTGTCAACAAGCTAATTGACTACCTATACAACCATCCCGATGATGGCCTCGAAAACATCATGGGAATGCTTGACAAGGTTGCACCTGCAAATCTGTTCCCCGTTCAGCGCGCAGCCTTCAACCGCGCCATCAGCAGCAAGAACAACTGGTACCAGCTGCTTCAAAAGGTTACCCACCTCAATCCTGAACCCACGAAAGTCGCTCTCCGCGCGTTCATCAACGAAGCTGTTCTCTCCGCCTGGCCTGTTCAGACCCAGATGCGTCGTGACGAGCAGTGCAACATTCCCTGGGCAATCCTGCTTGACCCCACCAGCGCTTGCAACCTGCATTGCACGGGCTGCTGGGCAGCCGATTACGGCCATCGTCTGAACCTCACTTACGAGGAGATTGACGACATCATCAACCAGGGTACCAAGCTTGGCATCCATATCTACATCTACACGGGCGGCGAGCCGCTGGTTCGCAAGAAGGACATCATCCGTCTTTGCGAGGCGCATCAGGACTGCGCCTTCCTCTCCTTCACCAATGGTACCCTCATCGACGAAGAGTTCGCAGATGAGATGGTTCGCGTTGGCAACTTCATTCCGTCCATGAGTGTCGAGGGCTTCGCAGAGGCAACCGATGCCCGCCGTGGCGAAGGCACCTATGAAAAGGTGTCCCATGCTATGGATCTCCTCCGTGAGCGCCGTCTTGCCTTTGGCGTTTCCTGCTGCACCACCTCCGCCAACACCGACAGCATCGCAAGCGAGGAGTTCTTCGACTGGCTGATCGACAAGGGCGCCCTGTTCGCCTGGTTCTTCACCTATATGCCCGTTGGCAAGGGTGCTCCCACCGACCTTATGGTTTCCCCTGAGCAGCGCGAGCGGATGTACCACCACATCCGCGATATGCGCAAGAAGAAGCCCCTCTTCACCATGGACTTCTGGAACGATGGCGAGTTCGTGGGTGGCTGCATCGCCGGTGGCCGTCGCTACCTTCACATCAACTCCAATGGCGATGTCGAGCCCTGCGTCTTTGCGCACTACTCGAACTACAACATCCGCGAGCACAGCCTGCTCGAGTGCCTCAAGCAGCCGCTGTTCATGGAGTACTACAACAACCAGCCGTTCAACTCCAACCTCCTGCGTCCGTGCCCCATGCTGGATAACCCTGGCCGCCTTGCAATGCTGGTTGAGCGTTCTGGCGCCAAGCCCACCGACCTCGTCGATGCCGAGAGCGCAGAGGATATCTGCAACAAGTGCACGCCTGCTGCCGAGGCTTGGGCTCCTGTTGCTCAGAAGCTCTGGGATGACCCGGATGACGAACGCGCTGGCCAGCGCCATGACGGCACTTCCGGTCTCGATATCACCGACTTCGAGAAGTTCGACCGCATTGGCCGTGACTGGTATACCGAGTGCGCCGAGGGTGTGTCCGACTTCACCACTCAGACTGGCGTTCATGTTGACAACTACAACAAGTTCAAGGAGCAGAAGGGCTTCCAGGAGCTTGCAGCAGCTGATGGCGGTCTCGTTGAGGTCGTAGACGAATAGAATCTGCGCCTACGCGTAACGTAAATTGAACCGGCGGGGTTTCAAGCCTCGCCGGTTTTTTCATGTGTGCAATTGCTCGTGTCCATTGCGTCGCTCGCTCATGGTGCGAGTCTTGCTGCGAGTTTATGTCGGACTGGCTGGTATCATGGCAGAGACGCTATGACTGTTGAGGTGACCATATGACTGAAAATGAAATGCCGCGCAATATCATCGAGAGCGGTTTCGAGGACGAAGGCGGCATTAAAGAACGCGCGGAACGCGAAGGGATTACCGAAGCGGAATGGAGAGCACGCAACCTGCCGTCCCACCCCATCACCTTTCGCTGGAAATATGCCAACAAGACCATCCAGCTCTACGAGCGCCGACTCCACTCCCTGAGAGACTTCCATGTGGGGCCGGCTCTGCAGGCTTGGGTGCGTTCACGCTTGGAGTGGGTGGCAGACAACAAGCTCTACGAGCTTCGAAATGGCGTTATCGTGCTTTCCATCGATCCCGAGGGAGATGTGGATATCAACTTGGAGGAGCCGGTTGATGCCCCGGTCTTCACAGAGGATGAACTTGTGGTTGAAAATGCCAAGCTCAAGGGCATGGAAGTTCCCGGTACTCTCTGGCTTGCCCGGGATAAACACCTCGTTGCTCTGTCTGAAGGAGACAGACTTTGCCACGCGGCAGATACGCTCGTGCGCGACCTTGCCACGACACTCAAATTTACCGTAGATGTGCATGAGACTGCAGACGCTGCATTGCTGGAGGACGCGCATCTCGAACTCTTCTCCGTGAGCGACGAGTTCGGCGTTGTTCCCTGCCAGGGACATGTTGGTCCAGTAGTCCGAAAGATGGATGCCTGCTTCACCCGTCTGTGGACGCTTGAATAGACACTTGGCTCGCGATTGGAGTTGAGATGGCAGATATGGTTCATACGAGCGATGTCCTCATTATTGGCGCTGGTCCCTCCGGCATTTTCGCAGCATACGAGCTCGTGACGAAACAGCCTGGTATCCGTGTAACCATTTTGGAGAAGGGTCGTTCTATCGAGCGGCGTGTGTGCCCCAAGCGCAAAGACGGGGTCTGCCGCCATTGCAATCCCTGCTCCATCACCACGGGTTTTTCTGGTGCAGGTGCCTTCTCTGATGGCAAGCTCTCTCTGTCTCCCGATGTGGGCGGAAACCTGCCCGAGATTCTTGGGCGCGACGAGGCAGCTTCGCTCATGCACGATTCCGATCAGATTTACCTGAGCTTTGGGGCTGACACTAAGGTCTATGGCGAGGGCAAAGAAAAGGAGATTCGCGAGATTCGCAAGCGCGCGGTTCGGGCGAACTTGCAGCTTGTCGAGTGTCCCATCCGACATCTCGGCACAGAAGAGGGCTATAAGATCTATGCCAAGATGCAGCATTTCCTCGAGGAGCATGGCGTTGAGCTCGTTTTCAATACTGCTGTCGTCGATTTTGACATAGCAAATGGCCAGTTCAGGGGTTGCATGTGCGATAACGGAGAGCGCTACGAGGCACCCGAGACTGTTGTCGCGGTTGGCCGCGAAGGAGCGGACTGGCTTTCGCATATGTGCGTTGACCACGGCATCGAGTCAGTGCCTGGGCAGGTGGATGTTGGCGTACGAGTCGAGGTCCGCGATGAGGTGCTCGAACAGCTCAATCGCGATCTCTATGAGGCGAAGTTCATCTACTACACCCCCACGTTCGACGACAAGGTGCGCACCTTTTGCACCAATCCGTCGGGGGAAGTTTCAACCGAATACTACGATGGTGGGCTCGCTGTGGTTAACGGCCACGCCTACAAATCGGAGAGCCTCAAGACGCACAATACCAACTTTGCCCTGCTTGTTTCCAAGCAGTTCACGCGACCTTTCCATGAGCCTATTGAATATGGCAAACATATCGCCCAACTCAGCAATATGCTCTCCGATGGCAAGATTCTCGTGCAGACCTATGGGGACCTCAAACGCGGGCGCCGCACAAACGCCCGCCGGCTCCAGCGCAATCCGCTTCGCCCCACGTTGAAAGACGCCGAACCGGGTGACCTTGCTCTGGTCATTCCGCACCGCATTCTCGTGGACCTTGTGGAGATGATCGAGGCACTCGATATCGTGCAACCGGGCATCGCGAGTGACGAGACCCTGCTCTACGGCATTGAGGTCAAGTTCTATTCCAACAAGGTTCTGGTCGATAAGCACTTCCGCACCAACATCAAGGGACTCCGCGCGGTGGGCGATGGTGCAAGTGTGACGCGCGGCTTGCAGCAGGCGAGTGCAAATGGTCTCTCGGTGGCGCGGAGCATCCTCGCGGGAGATTGATTTAGCTGGGGGTTCTGTTTGAGCGCTATGGCGTAATGCTGTCCCCTCGGGAAGACCGGTAGAGAAGCAAGGTCGCACCTTGCATGGACATTTAAGTTCTGTTCAACAGCGGACGGTCCCTCGTCTTGCCTTATGAGCGAACGCGCGCGAGCGGTCGTGTGGTTTAGCGGCATTTACGCTGTGTTTAGGCGCGGCATAAACTACAATTCGAGTTGAACTTGTATTCGCGCGCTGTCTGCGCATTTCAAATAAAGGAGCATCTCGTGGCACTCGATTCAAAGCAAGTCGTCGAAGCTCTTTCGATGGTTACCCAGCAGCACCTCGACATCCGCACTGTCACGCTTGGCCTTTCTCTGCGTGGTTGCGTGCACGAGGACATCAATATCATGTCGCAGCGTGTCTACGATAGGCTTACCACTGCGGCGGAAAACCTTGTTCCCACGGTCGAACAGCTCGAGCGCGAGTATGGCATTCCGATTATCCACAAGCGCATTTCCGTCACCCCGGTGGCGGAGATCTGCGGCGCTACCAAAGAAGAGGACCTCACGCCCGTGGCAGAGGCGCTTGACCGCGCAGGCAGAGAGGTTGGCGTCAACTTCATTGGCGGTTTCTCCGCTCTTGTGCAGAAGGGCATGAGCGACAGCGATCGCAGGCTCATCAACTCCATCCCCCATGCGCTCGCCGCAACTGAGAACGTCTGCTCGTCAGTTAACGTGGGCTCCACTCGCGCTGGCATCAATATGGACGCTGTGCTCCGCATGGCAGAGGTCGTGCGTGAGACGGCAGAGCTCACCGCTGACAACGATTCCATCGGCTGCGCCAAGCTCGTCGTGTTCTGCAACATGGTCGAGGACAATCCTTTCATGGCCGGTGCAATCCATGGGTCTGGCGAGGCTGGCGAGGTCATCAACGTAGGCGTTTCCGGTCCGGGCGTTGTTCATGCCGTCCTCGAGGACCTTCCCGAAACCGCTTCCATGACCGAGGTTGCCGAGGCAATCAAGGCGACCACTTTCAAAATCACCCGCGCAGGTGAGCTAATCGCCCGCGAAGCTGCAAAACGTCTGGGTTACGAGAAGGGCATTCTCGACCTCTCGCTCGCGCCAACACCAGCTCGAGGGGATTCCGTTGCGCAGATTCTTGAAGCCATTGGTGTTGGCCAGTGCGGAGGTCCTGGCACCACGGCGGCTCTTGCCCTGCTCAACGACGCTGTCAAGAAGGGCGGTGTCATGGCAAGCTCGAGCGTCGGAGGGCTTTCCGGAGCTTTCATCCCCGTTTCTGAGGATGCCGGCATGATCAAGGCGGCCAAGGATGGCGCGCTTTCTCTCGAGAAGCTTGAGGCGATGACGAGCGTGTGCTCTGTTGGCCTCGACATGATTGCGATTCCCGGCGATACGACGGTCGAAACCATCGCCGGCATCATCGCTGACGAATCCGCCATCGGCCTCATCAACAACAAGACTACGGCGGTTCGCGTCATCCCCGCGATTGGACATGTGGCGGGGGAGAACCTGCACTTTGGCGGCTTGCTGGGTGATGCGCCAATCATGCCGGTCAACACCCATGCGGGCACGGTCTTTGCCCACCGCGGAGGGCGTTTCCCCGCTCCCATTAACTCGCTCAAGAACTAGCAAGGGCAATGAGTGCCAGCGTGGCATTCACGCTGTCACTCATTTCTATTCCAGTAGACCTGCGACTGATGAAAAAGCCGAAGAAAAATGGCCCTGTGTCCATTTGTCCTGTATACGATTACGTAGCCATGGAGAAAGTACTCGCGATACTGCCGCGCGTTAAAAAGGGGTTTCTGTGAGACGGGGCACATATATGGATTGTCCGAAACGAGCAGCTCCGCTCTTTCTGCTTGATTCACGATGTTCCGGGCGGCAGCAGGTGAGGCGAGTGTCATCGCCAGATACCGGACGACTTCGTCTAAATCTGCCTCGAAATCTGTTGTGCGGATAACCTCACAAGCCATATTTTTCCCTGAGGTTTGCATAGAATTCTTGACCAGAGTTTACGTCTCCGTGCTTAACGCTTTCCTCTGCTTCATCAAGCTTGACGCGTATGCTCGTAATCTTGGCGATTGCTTTAGAATACTTCTCGACAAGTTCATTTCCCTCGTACCCGCTGTCAATAAGAGAACGAAGGATATCTACCATCACGTTTTCATCTGGATGGGGGTCAAGCGGCTGGATGAGTATGCCCTCGGAGGTAAGCGTGCAAAGTGCATACTCTTTGAACCCTTTGTCTCGGTACCACTGCGCGGGTATTGTTATCTGCCGTTTGCTCGAGATTTTGAGGGTCTGTGTCTCGAACTTTTCTGCTGCATGTGGCATACGACTCTCCAATCTGACAAAGCACCAAGCGCTTGGCATATGATAGCAGAAGAGAGTAACAGGATGTCGTTCGCCTTTCAGCCTGGGCGTTACCAGTCCATGACATCGCCGATCTTTGCCGCAATGCAGAGGTCGGCGTTCTTGTCTGCGCTGGTAGGGGAGAGGTTTGCGATAACGAGATGCTTTCCTGAGAAGTACTGCAGCAAT
>CADBRF010000182.1 GCA_902796975.1 uncultured Coriobacteriaceae bacterium | reverse complement strand
TTCTTTCGCTGGTTCTCCGCTGGCTCACGCTCGCCGTTCGACTTTACGGCAACATGTTCGCCGGCCACATGGTTCTCGGCATCTTCGCTCTTCTCACGTCGGTCTTCATCACCGGCATGATCCAGTCTGGCAATGTCCTGCTCGGGCTTCCGCCAATCGCCTGGTTCTTGTTCCTGCTTGTCATGTACGCTCTCGAATGTCTGGTCGCCGTTCTTCAGGCCTATGTCTTCGCGGTCCTGACATCCGTGTACGTGAGCCTGGCAATCGCCAAGCACTAACAGCAGGTGTTCGCGGCGCATCAGCCGCACGCCAGCGCACATGCTGGCATCTAATTCTTTGGTTACTCTCCGGTAAGGAAATCCGGATTGTACATGATGGGTACTAGGTCACCGAGGAAAGGCTTCGGAGGCCACCAAGAAGGAGGAACTGCAAGTGGATATGACAATCGTTCTCACTGCCCTGAAGCTCGTCGGCTACGGCCTCGGCACCATGGGCCCTGGCATCGGCATCGGCATTGCCTGCTATGGCTGCTGCGTTGGTTCTGCACGTCAGCCTGAGCTCGCTGGCCGTCTGTTCACCGACTTCATCATCGGCGCTGCACTCGCTGAGGCGCTCGCACTTATCGGCTTCGTGCTGGCATTCATCCTTTAATGGGCAGCGTGTATCTACACGTATTCGGAGCTCAGCAAAGGAGGTAAGCTTCAGTGAAGGCACATGTTTCCAAACTCGCGGCACGTGCAGGGATTATGGGCGCGCTCGCAAGTGGCGCAACGCTCGCATTCCCGATGATGGCGTTTGCTGCCGAGAGGGAGACCGCAGGCGTTTCTGCTATTCTGCCGGCGATGGACGAGTTCATTCCTATGCTCGTCGCATTCCTCGTGCTGTTGGCTATTCTCGCTAAGTTCGGTTGGCCCGCATTCGATAACCTTCTGGTCCGTCGTGAGACCACCATTCGTGAGTCTCTCGAGAAGGCCGAGGAGAACCGCATCGAATCCGAGCGCACGCTGAAAGAGTATCAGCAGCAACTCGCAGATGCTCGCCAGGAGGCAAAGAGCATCATCGCGGAAGCCAAGCAGACCGCCGAGGGTGAGCGTGCTCGCATGACGCGTCAGGCTCAGGAAGAGTCCGAGGCGATGATTGCCAAGGCGCGCGAGGCCATCGAGGCAGAGAAGAAGGCTGCAATCAGCGAGCTTCAGGGCTCCGTTGCAGACCTCACCGTTGCGGTTACCGCGCGAGTCATCGGCGAGGATTTCTCCGACGAGGATCATCGCAAGCTCATCGCGCGCAGCATTGAGGAGGTAGGAAACCTCAATGCCTAAGAATCGTCTGCTCGTTAACCGCGAGATAGCAACCTATGTTCAGGTTCTTCTTGATGCGACTCAGGCTTCTGGAACGACGTTCGAAGCCACGAGCCAACTCAAGGAAATGCAGCATGTTCTTGTCGAGCATCCCGCGCTGCGCGACGCGCTCCGTGATGAGACGCTCGATGCAGATGCTCGCGTGAATATTCTGGGAAGCATCTTCGAAGGGTTCGATCCGTCGGTTCTCAAGGTAGTTTCCGTTATGGCTGAACGCCACGAGCTCGGTCTCATTCACCGTTTTGTGAACGAGTTCCAGGCTAAGGCCGAGGAAGCTCTCGATGCAGTAATTGTCGATGTAACGACGGTCGTCGAGCTCGATGATGCGCTGCGCACGCAGATCAAGAACAAGCTCGAGCCGCAGTTTGGCAAGAGCATTGTGCTCCGTGAGCACATTGATCCGAGCATCATGGGTGGAATTATATTGGGTGCACACGGCAAGAGAATTGACGCGAGCGTTGCAAAACAGCTCGAAAAAACCCGTGTCGTGCTTTCGTCTCAAAGATCCGGAGGTGAGAGGTAAATGGCGGAAATTACCGCTAGCGCTATCGACGAGGTGCTGCGCAAGCAGCTTGACAGCCTCGATACGAGCGTTGAGTCGCGTGAGGTTGGCACCGTTATCCAGATTGGCGACGGTATTGCTCGCGTTGACGGCCTCAAGGACTGCATGGCGGGTGAGCTGCTTGAATTCGTTTCTTCCGAAGGGAAGACGGTTTACGGCCTCGCGCAGAATCTTGAGGAAGAAGAGGTTGGCGCCGTCCTTCTGGGCGATGTCAACGCTATCAAGGAAAACGATGAGGTCCATACCACGGGCCGCATCGTGGAGGTTCCCTCCGGCAAGGCAATGCTTGGCCGTGTTGTGAACCCGCTGGGCATGCCGCTCGACGGCAAGGGCCCCATCGAGGCAGAGGGCTATCGCCCCGTCGAGTTCAAGGCTCCTGGCATTATCGAGCGTACGCCTGTTCACGAGCCTGTTCAGACCGGTCTCATCGCAATCGACGCGATGATCCCGATTGGACGTGGCCAGCGTGAGCTCATCATCGGCGACCGCCAGACGGGCAAGACCTCTATCGGCGTCGATACCATCATTAACCAAAAGGGCAAGGACATGATCTGCATCTACGTCGCGATTGGCCAGAAGGCCTCCACGGTCGCGTCCGTAGTTGAGACGCTTCAGCGCCACGGCGCGATGGATTACACCATCGTTGTCTCCGCTCCTGCATCCGACGCAGCTCCTCTCCAGTACATTGCTCCTATGGCAGGCGCTGCTATTGGCGAGTTCTTCATCTACAACGGCGAAGACGGCAAGCCCGCATCTGCTATGAACCCCGGACGTCACGTCCTCTGCGTGTACGACGACCTGTCCAAGCAGGCTGTTGCTTACCGTCAGATGTCGCTGACCCTGCATCGTCCGCCGGGACGCGAGGCTTATCCTGGCGACGTTTTCTACCTGCACTCTCGTCTGCTCGAGCGCGCAGTCAAGCTCTCCGATAAGAACGGCGGCGGCTCGCTGACCGCACTTCCTATCATCGAGACCCAGGACGGCGACGTTGCAGCATACATTCCGACCAACGTCATCTCCATTACCGATGGTCAGATTTATCTGCAGTCCGACCTCTTCTTCCAGGGCCAGCGCCCCGCTGTCAACGTGGGTATTTCGGTTTCCCGCGTCGGTGGTTCGGCACAGGTCAAGTCTATGAAGCAGGTTGCCGGTACGCTCCGTCTCGACCTCGCTTCATACCGCGAACTCCAGGCATTTGCCCAGTTCGGCAGCGACCTCGATAAGGCTACCCAGGATCAGCTCACGCGTGGTGCCCGTATGACCGAGCTCCTCAAGCAGGGTCGTTTCGCCTCCATGGAGGTCGAGGACCAAGTCATCGCCATCTACGCTGGTTCCCAGGGCCTTCTCGATGATATGCCCGTCTCCGCGGTGCTCCGCTTCCGCGCCGGCCTCATCGACTACATGCACACCAACAAGGCTGACCTTGTTGCCCGTCTCCGCGAGAAGGGCAAGCTGGATGATGCGCTTCGTGATGAACTCACCGAGGCTATCAAGCAGTACAAGGCTTCCTTTGTGTACGAGGAATAAGAGGTAGGGATGGCAGGTCTCCGCGATATTAAAAGGCGTATCAACTCGGTGCAGAGCACCGAGCAGATCACCCATACCATGGAGATGGTTGCAACTGCCAAGATTCGGCATGCCACTGAGCGCATCGCCGAGGCCACGCCCTATTCCGAGGCAATGGCAAAGACGCTTGCTAACGTAGTCGAGCATATTGGTAATAGTGACCATCCCTTCTTCCGGGTTCGTCCCGAGAAGAAAACCGCCATTGGAATCGCGATCGTTTCCGACCGTGGTCTGGCCGGTGGGTTCAACAGCAATGTGCTGCGCCTCGCCGACAAATGGCGTGTTGCCAACGAGCGTGAAGGCATCGCCACCGAGATTATCGTCTGCGGTAAGAAGGGCATCGGCTTCTTCCATTACCGCCATGTGACGCCAGTGATGACGTTTGTGGATCTCTCCGCCGACCCAACTGCCGCCGAGGCACGCGAGGTCGCCTCTTATGCCCGCTCTGCTTTCGAGCAGGAAAAGGCAGACGAGGTAGTGATTTTCTACAATCACGCGCGGAACTCCGCAGATCAGGACCTTCGTCAGGAGACCATCCTGCCGGTGAGCCCTGAGAGCTTCAAGAAAGAGGCCGAGGAAGGCGCCGAGACCGCTGAGGGCAAGTTCGCTTCTTCGAGCGAATTCGAACCGGATGCAGCTACGGTTCTCGACCACCTTCTTCCTGCATATGTTCAGACGATGGTCTATCATGCGCTGCTTGATTCCGCTGCTGCAGAGCAGGGAGCACGTCGCAAGGCAATGAAGTCTGCAACGGACAACGCCTCCGACATGATCTTCACCTTGAACCGCATGTACAACCGTGTGCGTCAGGGTGCGATTACCACTGAGATCACCGAAATCGTCGGTGGTGCAGCGGCGTTGGAGGAAGAATAAATGAATGATGAGAATAAGGACACAAGCATGAACAACGTTGGTCATATCGCGCGTATTGTTGGTGCTGTCGTGGACTGCGAGTTCCCGGCAGATGCCATCCCCGCGATTTACAACGCGCTCAAGGTGAGTGTTGACACCCCGGTCGGTCACATTGAGACCGTTCTCGAGGTTCAGATGCACCTGCCTGGCAACATGGTTCGCACCGTTGCCATGAGCGCGACTGACGGCCTCAAGCGTGGTGTCGAAGTCGTCGATACGGGCAACCCGATTATGATGCCCGTTGGCGAGAACACGCTGGGTCGTATTTGGAACGTTCTCGGCGAGCCTGTTGATGGCAAGCCCATGCCCGAGATCAGCGATTACTATCCCATCCACCGTCCCGCTCCTGAGTTCGATGAGCTCACCACGTCTACCGAGACCTTCGAGACTGGCATCAAGGCTATCGACCTTCTCGAGCCCTATGTCCGCGGTGGTAAGACGGGCCTCTTCGGCGGCGCAGGCGTTGGCAAGACGGTTCTGATTCAGGAACTCATCAACAACCTCGCACAGGAGCACAACGGTACCTCCGTCTTCACTGGTGTAGGCGAGCGTACTCGTGAGGGTACGGACCTCTACCTCGAGATGAGCGAGTCTGGCGTTATCAACAAGACCTGCCTGGTCTACGGCCAGATGAACGAGCCGCCGGGAGCGCGTCTCCGCGTCGGTCTGGCTGGTCTGACCGCAGCCGAGTACTTCCGTGATCAGGGCCAGGACGTTCTGCTCTTCATCGACAACATTTTCCGCTTCTCGCAGGCTGGTTCCGAGGTTTCCGCACTTCTCGGCCGTATGCCTTCCGCTGTAGGCTATCAGCCCACGCTGGCTACCGAGATGGGCGACCTCCAGGAGCGTATTACCTCCACGGCTAAGGGTGCTATCACCTCCGTGCAGGCTGTCTACGTTCCCGCTGACGACCTGACTGACCCTGCACCTGCAACGACGTTCATCCACCTGGATGCCACGACGGTTCTTTCGCGTTCCATCGCCGAGCTGGGCATTTACCCTGCTATCGACCCGCTGGCTTCCACCAGCCGCGCACTCGACCCGAGCGTTGTCGGCCAGGAGCACTACGACGTCGCAGTCAAGGTTCAGCAGATTCTTCAGGAGTACACCGACCTGCAGGACATCATCGCCATTCTTGGTATGGACGAGCTCTCCGAGGACCAGAAGCTCACGGTTTCTCGCGCTCGTAAGATCCAGCAGTTCCTTGGCCAACCCTTCCATGTCGCCAAGCAGTTCACTGGCGTTGACGGCATCTACGTCAAGGTCGAGGACACGGTTCGTTCCTTCAAGGCCATCATCGATGGCGAGCTTGATGATGTTCCCGAGCAGGCTTTCCGTAACAAGGGTACCGTCGAGGACGTGCTCAAGGCTGCCGAAGAGCTCGCTTAGGTTGCAGGCTAGGAGGAACGACGCATGCCAAATCTGCAAGTTGAGATAGTGACTCCGGAGCGCAAGCTGTTCTCCGACGAGGCATCATTCGTGGTGCTTCCAGCTGCCAACGGCGAAATGGGTGTCTATGCACGCCATGAGCCCGTTGTCACGTTGCTGAACTACGGCTCTGTGCGTGTGACTCCTGCTGAAGGCGGCGATGTCATTCGCTACACCGTCGCTGGTGGCTATGCACAAGTCGATGGCGAGCATGTGATTATTCTTGCCGACCGTGCCGCTACTACTGAGGACATGAAGGCCGATACAATCGGCGTGAAAGTCGACGAGATAAAAGAGCAGCTCGAAGGGCTTGCTGAGGACGATTCAAACCGTGAGTTCTTGGAGAACGAGCTCAAATGGTATGAGACGCTCTTGCACGAGCTGACTGCAAAGTAGTCAATCTCAGAAAAGCTTTTTGAAGGGAGCCTGCCGAAAGGTGGGCTCCCTTTTTGTATTGAATGCATTGAATTGTGGGTAGCAACCCGGAAATAATACGATGTGCAAAATGGCTTAGTTGGACTTGGACATTACGAAGGAACCGGAGCGGTTCCTTCTCTCTTTGAGGATAACCGCTCCGGTTTTCTATTACATGATGGTGTAGTGCTAACAGTTGCCCAGGCTTAGATGCGGTGGACGACGTAGTTCATGAGAGCCTGGGGCGCGATGGCTCCGGCGATCTTTGCTGCATGCGAATCCAAAAATGGGAAGTAGAGCAATCTACGCGCGACGTTGCTCCTGATGGGCTCCAAGGCATCTGCATACAGGTGGAGCGCGGCGGATTCGCCAGGAGCATAGGGTTTCCCTATGCGCGTATCCGTTTCTCGTGCAGAGGCGATTGCCTTGCCCGCCCGAGAGCCGGTGTTGAGAGCGAAGGAGATACCTTCGCCGGAGGATGGCGAGAAGATGCCAGCAGCTTCTCCGGCGAGCAGAATGCGGCCAGAGCCTGCGGAAATATCATCAATCGTGTTGACCTTGACAGCAACCCAGGCTTCGCGAGCAACGGCATCAGTGCTGAACTTATAGTGCTCGGCAAAGAGGTCAACTGCCTGTTCGTGAAGTTCCTTCACATGTTTTGAGCCGGGGTAGAACACAGATCCGACGATGGCCACATCACCTTTGGGGACGACATATCCATAGCCATATTCACTGCCCAGCTTCTTTGTGTAGAGGCAGTCAAAATAGGGTTCAAGCGGTTGCGTGATGGGCACGAAATCCTGAAGCGTCTTATAGAGGGCGAGTTTGGTTGCCGGCGTTTGACGGCGGACCTCGGAACGGGGGCCATCGCAGCCAACAAGGTAGCCGCAGGTAAGCGAAATGACCTCGGCATGCGGGTCGTTTGCATTCCGAACCTGGACGGTAATACCTTCCGGATTCTGCTTGCACCCGACGAAGCGAGTCTCAGGCCAAATCTCCACGTTTTCGGGAAGCAAGGTGATAAGCCAATTATCGAAGCTATCGCGATCCACGTTCACGAAATGGAGGTTGGTGCCGCGAAAGGCCTTCTGATCCCAGCCGACATAGCGAAAGTGGATATCTCTTGGTTCGCAGACAATATCTGCGGGAATTTCAATGCCCTCTTCCGCAAAGAAGCTCTGAGAATATTCGTTGAGCATTCCTCCACAGCTTTTATGGCGGGGTAGGGGGAGGCGTTCGATTATGAGTACCGTGCCGCTCTTGGCGGCTTCTCGTGCGCACGCGATGCCCGCAGGACCCGCGCCCACAACAATCGTTGAGTAATGTTTAGAGTTAGTCATGCGTGACATGGTACCATTACCTGCATGTTGAATCGGTTCTGGCATACACTTGATCCCGTCGCAATCATCATTGGGCCCCTCTATGTGCGCTGGTACGGCCTTGCCTACATGGCAGGTTTTGCACTCGCGGGGCTGGTGGTCTACCTCTATGCCCGCCACTGGAAACTGCGGTTTGATAGCTACGATGTACTTGTATTCGTCTGCTACTGCGCCTTCGGCGTTATCATTGGCGCTCGTCTGGGTTACTGCCTTTTCTACGGAAATGGCTACTATCTTGAGGACCCCTTCCGCATCTTGGCGGTCAACGAGGGCGGCATGTCGTTCCATGGAGGCCTCATCGGCATCATCGTGGCGGGCCTCATCTATGCTCACGTATACAAGATGCCCTTTATGACTCTGGCAGACCTTGTAGTTTGCGGCGTTCCCTGCGGTCTTTTCTTCGGACGTATCGCGAACTTCATAAACGGTGAGCTCTATGGTGCCCCAACTACGCTTCCCTGGGGAGTGCAGTTCACCAACAGCGGCATCTACTACCATCCTTCCCAGCTCTACGAGGCGGTGCTGGAGGGGCTCATCCTTTTCATCATCATGTTCATCCTTTCGCGCAAGAACAATCCGCCGCGCCCACAGGGCTTCTTCTTGGGTTTTTTCCTCGTGTACTACGGCATCGTTCGCATCTGCATTGAGTTCGTGCGCCTGCCCGATATTCAGCTTGGCTACTTCTTTGGCACGTGGGGCACGATGGGTCAGCTCCTCTCGTTGCCGATGATTATTGCAGGTGTCGCCCTCCTCGTTTGGGCGCATAAAAAGCATCTGCCTCAGCAAGGACATGATTATTCCGCTGATAGAGATTGAG
>CADBRF010000181.1 GCA_902796975.1 uncultured Coriobacteriaceae bacterium | reverse complement strand
GTACCAGCCGGACTTGGCGATGCCCGTAGCAGGATCGAAGTAGGACTTCGTGTTCTCACCGTTCCAGGTGATCCAGCCCGTCTGCATGCGGGAGGCGCCGTTGAAGTAGTACTGGGCGCCGCCGTCCTGGAGGTTGGCGACGAGGTTGCCACGGGGAGCGTCGAAGAACTTAGTCCACCTGACCGCGACGCCGTCCGCGCCGAAGAAGAAGGTGTCCCCGTCGACGTCCTTCCAGCCCGTCTCCATGGCGCCGTCATCGCCGAAGTAGTAGCGCTCGCCATCGATGAGCTGGAGGCCCGTCACCGGTTGGGCGTCCTCGCCGTAGTAGACCTTGGAGCCATCAGGAAGCTCGCCCCAGGTATCTGCCTCGGGCTCGGTAGTTTCCTCGGAGTCCTCACCTGCAGCAGGAGCACGCTTGATTGCCGGAGCAGGCGTCTCTGCAGAAGCAGCGGAGTTTGTCTTGGCGACATCTTCCGTTGTCTCAGCTGGTTCGGTTGGCTCGGTCGCCTCTTCCTCCGCAGGCGCTGCCGGCCCGACAGCATCTGCAGGGAGCGTAGGGGTTTCCTGGGTGGTCAGTTCCTCTGTTGCTGCGGAGGTTGTCTCAACAACGGGTGCGGCAGACTCCTCCTCGGTGGTGACAGTATTTGCCAGAGCCACGGGAGAAAACGCGAGAGTCAAGGCGAACGCGCACGCGCCACCGGCAAGAATTCGCGCAGAGGATGAGGTTAATTCTTTCAATCTCATCTAAACCCTCATTTCGTTTTGAGTGCAATTCCATTCTTTTTACCACAACCGCTGTGACAGATAGGTAAAATCGTGCATGAACCCCCTCATAGGCAGCCTATTCGTTGTTGCGCTCCCCTCTATTTCTGGTCCGTCGGGCGCATCACTCAACAGCTGCCGCCGGAGCAGGTCCCGCCACCACAGCGTTGACAGCGTTCCGCCACTCCTCAACCATAAGCGTTTCGTCGCTCCTAATACTGAAAAAATATTAGAGTTTTGGGAGCGGAGACCAGTACCACTTCATCGCAAGCGTATCGGCAATAGCGTCTGACCAGGCATGTGGAGCCGCCGATGACAATCGGTTATGAAGAATCGTCAACCCGGAAGCCGGTCCACCTCCATGCACCCAGACGGGCGCCCAAGGGGTTCTCGCTTTCCCCAGCACCCCGTAACCATGCGCGGAGAATATTCATTGAAAGCCATGGGGCTTGAAGCCCGCTCAACAGCTGCTTTCCATTCCTCGCTCGTAATCAGCACCGCACCTGACCTGCGGAAACGCTTGTTCCCCTTCTTCGAAAATCTTCCCAAACCTCGTAATCACCTCGTCATCAGGGTGAATGCGAGGTGGCATCGAAGTGACGCATGGGGCAAATCGCAACAGCTACCTGCCCCTTTGACCTACGGAAACAGCGGGGCGATCACGAGGTGACTGCAAAACTCGGGAAACGCCCGGAGAGGCCCGACTCTTCACTTTCGGGCAAACGTGAGAAATAAACACACTATGTTCACAGAGCGAATCACCACGCCTTCTGACCTGCGCGGATGCATCTGCTGATGACGAGGTGATTACGAGGGTAATTGCGAGAACGCGGGAGGCGGGCATCAGCCCGCTTCCCGTCCCTTTATGCGACGGCGAAATCTCGCATCGACTCCATCAGGTCACCCTTGCGGCACATGGGCCGCAAGGGTTCCGCGGCGGGCACAAGGGAGGAAAGCGACTGAGGATGCCGGAGAGACCCACCCTCCGGTGCTTTTGGATAGCTTTGCCCGAGAGCCTGCTTGCAAACGCCTCGGGCAAAGCTATCCAAAAGAATCGCGTGCCCCACGAAAAAATCTCGGGGGCGTATCCGACGTGGCCTAACGCAGCTCATCATGTTGCTCGCCCTGAACGCCTGCCTGCTACAATGGAGCTAGGCTGAATACTGAGCACACGGTTGCACGCGAGAAAGAAACCCCATGTCCAAAATCTGCCCCAACTGCTACAGCGAAACGGACGACGACGCCTTATTCTGCTCTCGCTGCGGCTGGGCGTTTGTTGACTTGCCAGAGGAACCCCCCAGCCCAAGCAAGCGAAAACCGAAGAAGAGAAGCGTCTCGAGGAAGAGGCGAGCAGGGCCGAGAGCATCAAGGCAGACCACATGGCCGACACGTCTGGCTGGGAAAAGATCGGCTGGGGCGTCGCCGTCGTATTCACCTTTGCCTTCTTCCCGCTCGGCTCGTTAGAGCTGATCACGGTAAACTCGCTCTCCATCATGCTGACGATCGTTGGGCTCGTCATGGGCTTCTGCTGCACCGACAACAAGAAGAGCCATTCTCTCATCTTCGCCCTCTCCGCGGCCGTCGCGCTTACGGTCCTCTCGCTCATACCCATCTACCTCGTGGGCAGCATATGGTTTGCCAACGGTGCCATCGCCGACGCCTATTGGACGCAGATGCTCCTCGCGAACCTGTCCTTCGCGTTGGGCGCCCTCGTGCGCTGGGTCTACGAACAGCGGTTCATCAGGAAGAACCACCTGCGGTAGATGGTCGTGTCCAAGGCGGGGCTCCAGGGGAATCCGGACTCCGCGGCAGAGTAAAAGGCACCGGCTACAGAAAGGCTAAAGGCATGAGAAGCGCCATCATCACCGCCCTGGCATTTATCATCATTCCGTTTCTTACCTGGCACTTCTCCATGAACCTCTTCACCGCCCTTGGCTGCGACCAGGACATGTCGGAGCGGCTCAGCGAGTGCGTGATGGTCTTCGGGTTCCTGGTCTACGCCGTCATCGTCTGGCGGGCCTTCGACTGGGGCGAAGACCATCCCGTTGGCCTTGCCCTGGTGTACTTCCTCGCCGTGCCCGCCGGTTTCACGGTGCTCGGGCTTTTCCTGGCGGTCATGTACGCCGTCTCCACCCCGGAGGGCTCGGTATATGCCGGCTCGAGCATCCTGACGATAGCCGCCTTCTTCTTGCTATCCTTGATTGCCTTTTAACGCGGACGCGAAAGCCCATCCGGCTCGCACTGAACAGAAGAGAGGAAGAGCATGGAGTTCAGGAAGGTCGAGAAAAACAAGGCCGTTTGCGCGGTGGTTATAGCCGAGAAGCCGGTGATCACAGACCCGCAATCGGCTTTGGATTTGCTGATGAGCGCGAAATACGATGCCGGAACCAAGAACATCGCCATTGACAAGAGCCTGGTTGCCGAGGAGTTCTTCATCCTCAGCAGCGGCCTTGCCGGGGAGGTTCTCCAGAAATACGTCAACTACGGCGGGCGAATCGCCATCTACGGGGACTACTCGCGCTATACCAGCAAACCGCTGAAGGACTTCATCTATGAGAGCAACAAGGGAAAAGACGCCTTCTTCACCGCAACGGAAGCAGAGGCAATCGACATGCTGACCCGGTAATGTTGAGGGGCGCGTTATTAAACTGCGGCATCCTTGGTTAGAAAACGGATTCCGAAAGGGCGTGGCATAGGGTGAGAGATGCCAGTCCAAGAGCGTGAGAGTGCCATGTGAGCCGGGTCCTCATCGACAACTGTCTAGCGCTTTCGAACTGCAAAAACGGAAGTGTGGGGACGAGGGCGCTAACAATGGGGCGACGAGGGCTACGCGACCTCCCGATGTTGCCGGAGATATCGATGCCCTGGTCGTGGAAAGCGAGCGTGACGAGGTAGAAATCGGTCTAGAGCCCCTGCCCGCCGCTCTCGTCGACGAAGATGCTCAGCTCTCTCAAACTCGTCACCCCCGTAGATACAAAAATTGCCGGAGGACAACCCCCGGCACTTGGAGGTCGCGGAATACGCAACCGGGTAATTATTATCATCTCGCTCAGGAAAGGGCAAGGCATGCGAACAAGGCGAGACCAGAACGGCAACCATCGAAGCTGGGATTCCACGGAGCCCACGGGACAGCGCATCCAGACAATCCGTTGACAGCAAGCTGTAGCCAGCATGGAGCGGCTTTACAACGGTAATTCCGCCAAAACCTTCTGCGGGGACTGTGGATAACGAAAAACCATGGAGGTTTTATGAGTACGGCACTTAGCGCACCTCCATGCACCCAGGCAGTCGCTCGAGAGGAACGTCCCCTTCCCGGGCGCCCTATAATCTTGTATGAGGGGGTTCAGCGAAATCCGCAGGCGAAACAGACCGCTCAACAGCTGCTTTTCTCCCCTTCCTCGTAATCAGCAACGCGTCTGACCTGCGGTTTCCTTCATATCCTTGCTTCGAAAAAAGTCCCAAAACCTCGTAATCACCTCGTCATCGGGGTGATTACGAGGTGATTACGAAACTCGGGAAACGCCCCGGAAGGCCCGGCGTTCCGCCTTCGGGGGAACGTGAGAAGTGAACACACAATGTTCACAGAACAAATCGCCGCGCCTTCTGACCAGCTCGGATGCACCTGCTGATGACGAGGTGATTACAAGGGTGATTACGAAAACACGGGAGGCGGGCATCAGCCCGCCTCCCGTCCCTTTACGCGACGGCGAACGCCCGCAGCGACTCCATCAGGTCGCGCTGGCTGATGCGGACGAGGCGGCCGATCCTGAACGCGGGCACGCGACCGTCCTCGACGAGCTTGTAGACCATAGAGCGCGAAACCTGCAGGAACTCGGCGGCCTCCCCCACGGTCATCATCCGGTCGTCGACCCGGGCGGCTTCCCTACTCCATCCGGTGCTTGCGGACCTGCTTGAGGAAGTTCTTCTTGAACGACGTGCTGCCGCCGAAGAAGGTCTCGTCGGTCGGAGTCGATTCTTTGGCCGCGTACTTGAGCGCGGTGAGCTCGATGCCGCACACGAAGTCCGCGATCTGAGAGAGGCGGTAGTCCTGGGGGTGTGCGTCGCGGTACGCGCACGCCTCCTTCGAGATGGCGTACTCGATGGCCGAGTGCAGCACCCTGTTCAGGGCGTCCTGACCGTCGTCGTAGTAGAGCTTCACCTGGTCGAACGACTGGAAGTACTCGAGGTGGTCGAACAGGAAGGTCACCAGGTCGCGCCGCATGCGGGCGAACATCGCGTCGTCCGTGGGGAACTCAGACTTCCGGTACGCGAACGTGCGGTAGGCGTAGGGCAGGTGCTGGGCGAAGATCGAGAACTTGGAGAGCATCCGCTTGCGGACCTGGATGCCCAGGCTCCCGTACTCGTCGTGGGCGCGCAGCAGCGGCGTCATGTGGAAGGGGATGTCAGGAAGCCCCGACTGTGCGAGGACTCTCTCGTACTTCTGGATGTCCGCGGAGATGTCGTCCGTCTGGTCGTGGAAGACGAGGGTCACCAGGTAGTACTTGGACGACCTGCCGACGTTGCCGCTCTCGTCGCAGAACAGAGAGATGGAGCCCTCCCGCACGTGTCACCCCCCCGGATAAAAAAATCGCCGGGGGACTGCCCCCGGCTCTTGAAAGTAGCCCCGAACGGAGCCACCACTGCCTTTATACACGACGGGGGCTTCCTTGTAAACCAACGGATGGGGAACGCATTGCCGGGCCTCCGCATTTCGCCGGACCGGCTGGTCTCCGCCGCGCTCTCCGAGGAATTCCTTCGCCTGGCATTCGCAAAAGGGCTGCGATCCTGGGCGGTGGGCGGACTCAAATATCCCCTTCTGGCGATTGGGCACCTGCACCTGAAGCTCGGAATGCAACCCAGTCGGCCGGTTATGGTGATTGCGTGAATCCGAAACCCATTGCACCTCCCTGCACCCAGGCGGTTGCACGAGGGGAACGCCCCCCTTCCCGGCGCCCTATAATCGTGTACGAGGAGGTTCAGCGAAAACCGTAGGCGAAACAGCCCGCTCTACAGCTACCGCCGAAGCGAACTCCGCAACAGCAGCTAACCGAAGTCCGCTAGCTTTTGCCGTCTGACAACTACCACCGAAGCAGATACCGCCGCCGCAGCATCGCGAGAGAGATGGGGGCGGCGCGTTCTCCTGTCTGGGGTAGAATATGCGCGACCGAACAGGAACTTTCAAACGTATTCTCGGAGAGCTAGTTATGTCACAGAAACCCATTATGGTCACCAGATCGTCCATGCCTCCCTTCGAGGAGTACGTTGACGAGATTCGAGAGCTGTGGGATTCCCACTGGCTCACCAACATGGGCGCCAAACATCAGGAACTGGAACGCGCGCTCAAGGATCGCCTCGGCATCGAAAACGTCTGCCTCTTCACCAATGGGCACAACGCCCTCGAATGCATCCTCGAAGCTCTCGACCTGCGCGGCGAGGTCATCACTACGCCCTACACCTTCGCCTCCACCACGCACGCCATCACGCGCAAGGGTCTCACACCCGTCTTCGCCGATATCCGCATGTCCGACTACACCCTCGACCCGGAAAGCATCGAGAAACTCATCACCCCACGCACCTGCGCCATTGTGCCCGTTCATGTCTACGGTGGTCTCTGCGATATCGATGCCATCCAGCGCATTGCCGACGAGCACGGCCTGAAGGTCATCTACGACGCAGCTCACGCCTTTGGCGTCGAGCGCGATGGGGTCTCTGCAGCCTCCTTTGGCGACGCCTCCATGTTCAGCTTCCACGCGACTAAGGTCTTCAACACTATCGAAGGCGGTGCGGTCTGCTTTAAGGACCCGGCTCTCTACAACGTGCTCAACCAATGGAAGAATTTCGGCATTACCAGCACCGAGACGGTGGAGTACGTAGGCGGTAATGCCAAGATGAACGTGTTTTGCGCGGCGATGGGCATCTGCAACCTCCGCCACCTCGATGAGGAAATCGCCAAGCGCAAGCTTGTCTACGAGCGCTACGTCGAACGCCTCGGCAATATCCCGGGAATCAAGCTCAACGAGATTCCCGAAAACGTCACTTACAACTACGCCTACTTCCCCGTCCTCTTCGACGAGAACGTTTTCGGCGCAACCCGCGACGATGTCTACGCCACCCTCATGACAGTGGATATTCACCCGCGCAAGTACTTCTACCCGCTCGTGAATGATTTCGATTGCTACCGGAGCGTCTATTCGTCAGACCGCACGCCTGTGGCAAAGTATGTGGCAGACCGCATTCTCACCCTGCCCATGTACGCGGACCTTGCGCTGGAAGACGTGGACCGCATCTGCGACCTTGTCCTGAGCTGTCAGAAATAACTGCTGACGCACTCGCGCCCTAGCTCCGCCCCGCCCCGTCCGCGCCGCGGAGGGCACAGCGCCCGCAGGGTTGCAGGACGGTGCAGAGTTAGGGCAGTTGTGCCCTGTTGGTCGGGGCGAAAGAGTTGTTCTGGAGGGCATGGAGCGGGCAGAGTTGTAACCGGGTGCAGACCTGGCCGGGTTATGCCCTGTTGCGCGCTATGGCTCCGCCTAGACCTCGGGGAAATCCAGTGGCTTGTCGGTGGTGTGCCAGACGAAATAGCTCACGTCATCGCCGTTGTGCATCATATCCTTGCCATCGGTGGGTGAGACATATTTGCGGTAGCACCAGTCGTGGTTCTCGGCATCGTCAAACCAGGGCCTGATAGCCTTGGTGTACTGGTTCATAAACCAGACGCCCGAGTAGTCGTGCTTAAACTTGGACTTATCGATAGGCTGGAACTCATCCAAGGCAATTTGAACAGCGGCCTCCCAGTAGGGGTAGCCCGTGGAAAGTGGCACGAGGACTTCGGACATGAGGTCTCCACTGGGGCGCCCATTCACCTCGATGAGATAGATGTCATCCCCCACGATCTTGAACTCGATGCAAGAGCCACCGTTCTGCATGCCAACAGCCGTGAGCAGGCGGTCCATGACATCTTCCACCCGCGCCCGCATCTCGGGAGAAAGTCTTGCCGGCTGCTCGTGTCCAATCTCCAGGCAATGGGGCGGTGCACTCGTAAACTGCCCGGTGATCTGCACGACGGTGTTGACACCGTGATACGTGAGGTTTTCAGCACAGAATTCAGGCCCGGAGGGCATGAACTCCTCCACGATGAAAAGGTGAGCGCGGTTGGGCTCATTGGCAGAATACTCCAGCGCCTCGGCGAACTCCTTCTCATTGCGAGCAACGGAGACGCCGCGCTTGCCGGCCTCGGAAGTAGGCTTGATGATGAAGGGATAGGGAATGCCCAGCTCGGGAATCTCGTTTAAGTCGCTCACGCGCCAGTAGCGTGGCTGGCAGAGGCCTTCGACGTTCTTTGCACGCTCTCGGTTTTCCCACTTGCTCGTGATGCGGCGGGCGACCTCTACAGGGTTGCCGATGAGCCCTGCCAGCTCGGCAATCTGCGCCGTGGGGAGCATGGTCGCCTCGGAGGTGTGCACGATGCCGTTGATGCCCAGGTCCTTGCACATCTGCGCGATGGTATCCACTTCGGTGATCGAGATGTCATGGAAGACATCGACCACATCCGCCGCCTGAGCGCCCTTGCTCCAGGCAAAGCAGTGGGTCTCGACGCCCAGATTGCGTGCCGCGTTAGCGTACCTGCAGGCAGCGCTTCCCGCGCCGATGATGGCGAGTTTCTTGGTCATGACAGTTTCCTTCCAATGATTTCGCGCAAGGTCTTCCAAAGATAGGTTGACGCTTCGACTTTGAAGAGACGAGCAGCTCCCAGATAGACCACAACCATGATGGCAGCTTGGATAAGTATAGTTGCGATCGGTGGCAGAGCAAGCCAGGCAATGGGCCAGGCAATTGCCCCCGCGAGCACAGAAAGCAGGTACGCCGGGCAGATATCGCGAATCTGCTCCCAATAAGAATAGCCGATGATGCGCTTGTTGGGAAAGGCGTTGATAAAGGTGCAGCCCAGCCCCGTGATGATGTAGCCTGCAACGATTGCCGTGAGGCTCTGCATGACAAAGGCCGTGAAGAGCAAGACGACCAGGTCGAGAACCGTTTTCACAATCTCGAGTTTGAGAAAGACATCGCTTCTGCCCATGCCGTTGATGATCTGCAGGTTGGTAGTGTGGATGGGCAGGAAAGAGTACACGATGCAGTACATCTGCAGGAAGATGACGCTCGGCAGCCACTTCTCGCCCAAAAGGAGTGTGACGACCGGCGTTGCCGTGACAAAGAAGAGCGCCATGAAGGGCGTGACGAGGAAGGTGCTGGTCTTGAGGCCGCGGCGGGCAAGGCGCTTAACCTTGGCGGTGTCGTCCTGGATATGGGCGACCGCAGACAGCATGACTGGCTGAATGGCGCCATCGAGCATGATGCCCAGCGCGCGGGGGTACTTCTTGCCCTGGGAGACATAGCCCAGATCGGCGCTTGTGAAAAGGCCGCCGATGATGAGGTCGGAAAGACCCATGCTGCCCTGGTCCATGAGGCCGGAGACGAGGAGTTTCCAGCCAAAGCGGAAGAGCACGATGCCGCGGTCCTTATCAAAGATGAAGTGGGGCTTCCAGGAAATCTGCGCGGCAAGGGCAATACAGCGCACCACCTGCATGAGGAGCTGCTGAGCCACGAGTGACCAGAGACCGAAGCCAACGATAGCCATGATGATGCCGATGACACCCGAGACGAGCGAGGAGATGACCGTGGCGCGGAAGGTCTTGTGAAACTCCAGGGCGCGGGCGATGATTGCCTGCTGAATCGAGTTGTAGGAGTTCACCACGAGCACGAGCATGAGTACCCGCATGGGCCAGACGATGGCAGGCATCTGGTAGAAATCAGCGATGAAGCCCGCGGCGAGGAAAACGATGATATAGAGAGCCACCGAGATGACGAAGCTCATCCAGAAGACCGTGGAATAATCCCGCTCGGTAGCATCGGGCGCCTGGATAATGGCCGTGTTGAGGCCGGACTGCACGATGACATTGCCCACGTTGACGAAGACGAGCATGATAGCCAGCGCGCCGAACATGGAAGGCGCGAGAAGCCGCGCAAGCACGATCTCCACGACGAGAGTGATGAGCGCGTTGCCGCCCTGCTCGAAGAGCTTCCAGAAGAGGGAGCTAATCGTTGCTGATTTGAGGCTACGTGCGGCCAAGCGGATTCCCTTTCAATTCGCCTCGCTGCGGCAAGAGGCACTCGCCCGCAGCGTATCGTTAGGCTAAGATACACCAATTAGTAACGGCATTGACGAGGTTTCCCGCAAGACGACCGTCCGCCCTGGCACGCATGCAGGACTGACGGCGGCGCAAACTGCAGGCCTCAGGCACCACTATGACACAGGAGCGCATCACATGGTTGCACAGACGTTAGACGGGATGCTCGAAGACGGCTTCACCCGCAGGATGGCCGAGGAATACCTAGGCGTTCTCAAGTGGGAACGCGACTGTGGGCTGTTCACGCCCGAGCAGGTCGAATGGGCCCATTCCCGTGGATTCACCGCCGAATCTGTCTGCTCCTACGATGGGTTTGGCAAGGACCTGAGCCTCTACCTCTCCGACTACGATTACTACCGCCTGTGGCCCCTCAACAGCTGGCAGCGCATCTGGATCAACGACAAACTCACGCTCAAGTACATGCTGGGTGGCACGGAATTCGACCGCTACCTGCCCGAATACTATTACTACACCGCGGGTGAGAAGCTCCTCCCTCTCATGGACGGCAACGCCGATAACACAGTTCAGGGCTTTCTGAACCTCCTCCGCGAGAAGGGCAGGTTCGCCTGCAAGCCCTGCAACGGCTACGAATCGCGCGGTTTCCACGAGCTGCACGCAAGCCAGGACGCTTTCTTTATCGACGGCAAGGAAACCACCGAGGGAGGCATTGGCCAGTTCATCGCCGCCAATCCCAATTACGTCTTCACCGAATACATTGTGCCGGAGGAGTCGCTCGCTGCAATCGACCCGCTCATCCACACGCTGCGTCTGCTCGTGGTCAACCCCGATGGCATGAACCCCGAGCCGGTCGCGGACTATCTCCGCTTTGGCATGAAGACGGCAGGCGGCAACGAGAGCGCCAACTACCGCCCTCCCACAGAAGCAGATATCTGCTCCTATAACGCCACGGTCGACCTTGCCACTGGCACCTATGGCAACGGCAAGATCGTCTACGCGAACCGCGTAGTTGACGCCCCGGTGCACCCAGATAGCAAGGTACTTGTGGAAGGCGAGCTTCCCTTCTGGGATGACGTGCTCGACATCGCACACCGGCTCTCGCTTCGTCTCTGCCCGCTCTCCTTCATGGGCTTCGACATCGGCATCACACCCGATGGCCCCAAGATCATGGAGATCAACTCGCATTCCGGCGTTTCCTACCTGCAGATTTTCAAGCCCCTCTACGCCGATGAGCACGCCGCCGCCTTCCTGCGCGAACGTCTGGCGGAAATCGATGCGCTCGATGCGGAGGGCAGAGAGCGCCGCAACCGCATTAGCCGCTAGACTCAGTTCGTCACACGGGGCCTCTACCCCGGCAGCCAGCAATCGTGCGGGGCATTTTGCCCCGGCAATTCAGGGAGAGATTCATGCATACACCAACCGTGCTCGTCACCGCCATCGGCTCCTTTGCCGCGGATGTCGCAATTGAGCAGTTCAAGGCAGCAGGATATAGGGTTATCGGCTGTGATATCTACCCCGCCGAGTGGTTGGCAACTTCCGTCTCCGTGGATGCTTTCCACCAGGCCCCGCTTGCCCGCGATGAAGAGGACTACATTTCCTTCATCCGCTCCATCTCGGCTGACGAAGGGGTGAACTACATCGTTCCCCTCACGGATATCGAGGTGGATGTGCTCAACCGCAACCGCGTTGCCATAGAGGAAGATGGTGCCAAACTCTGCCTCTCCCCCACCGAGACCCTGAACATCTGCCGCGACAAGTGGGCGCTCCATGAATTTGTGGTGAGCCACGACTGCCCAGTCACGCCCATTCCCACGGTCCAGCTTGCCGATGCTGGGACGCCCGAGACCTTCCCCGTGGTCTGCAAGCCCGCCAACGGCAGGAGCAGCGAGGGGCTCGCCATTATTCACGATGCAGACGAGTGGGAGTTCTTCTCCAGCCGCAACCACGACTCCAACTACATCGTGCAGCCCTTCATCCCCGGCCGTGTTGTTGCAGTGGACGTCGTGCGCAATCCCGAGCAGGGCATGGCAGTTGCCATCCCCCGCGTCGAGCTCCTTCGGACACCCAATGGCGCCGGCACCTCGGTCTTCGTCTTCAATGACGAAAAGCTTCAAAACCAGTGCGTCTCTTTGGCAGACGCGCTTGGCACCCGAGGCTGTGTCAACTTTGAGTTCATGAAGACCGAGGAAGGCGAGTACTACTTCATCGAGTGCAACCCGCGCTTCTCCGGCGGCATCAAGTTCTCCTGCATGACGGGCTATAACTGCGTCCTCAACCATCTGCGCTGCTTCACCGGCGAGAAAATCGACGAGCCGCGTCCCTATGTAGACGTCTACATCGCCCGCAAGTACCACGAATACATCACCAAGCAGGGAAAATAGATCCCGGCACATTCGTCCAAACTCCCCGAAGCGGCTTCAGCGAACAGCCTGTCAGCCGGAGCGCGGTACTAGGCAATAAAGCCGAAGACGTTGAGCAGGCAAATCACGCTGAAGACCGGGATGGCCACGATGATAACGAACTTGCTGAACTTGGAAAGCGAGCCATCGCGCCCGTTTGCCGTAAGTTCCTTCTCATAGCGGGCAAAGCCCCAAACCCTCCAGACAAAGAGGGCAACGCAGATGTTGCCAAGCGGCATGAGGATGTAGGAGGAGAAGGAATCCACCCAGTCGATGAT
>CADBRF010000180.1 GCA_902796975.1 uncultured Coriobacteriaceae bacterium | reverse complement strand
GGCACGCGGGCAATTGTGTAGAGAGCAATTGCCGCCACCAGCATGACCAGCATGCCTGGCCAGCTTTCCACAAAAAAGATCGCACAAGAAAACGCACAGGCCAAGATAATCTTAACCTGTGCGTTCAATGTGTGGAGCGGGCTTGTGCCCTTTATATAAGTGCCAAACGCAAACGCGGAGGGCACTAGGCCTCCTTTGCGGGCTCCTCGGCAGCCTCTTCTGCGGTCTCTGCAGGCTCCTCGGCGACCTCTTCTGCGGTCTCCTCAACGGCCTCTTCAGCCTCAGCAGACTCCTCGGCAGTCTCTTCTGCCTTGTCCTCAGCAGGTGCAGGAGCAGCTTCCTTCTTCTCCTCCGCCTTCTTCTCTTCCTTCGGGGCTACGCTCTCGTTGATAAGCTCCCAGATGACGATGGTCGCATTGTCACCCTTGCGCTTGCCAAGCTTGTAGATGCGGGTATAGCCGCCGTTGCGGTCCTGCCACATGCCCTGAGCAGCCTTCTCAAAGACCTCGCGAACGAGTTCCTTGTCGCCGAGCTTGGCGATGGCGAGACGACGGGAGTGCAGGTCGCCGCGCTTTGCCCACGTGATGATGCGGTCAACATAGCCGCGCGTGGCCTTGGCACGTGCCTCGGTGGTCTTGATGCGATCGTTGGTGAGGAGAGCCTGAGCAAGGCTCTTCTTCATCGCGCGGGTATGAGCGCTATCGGTACCGAGCTTCATACCCTTCTTCTCATAATGCCTCATGAGTGAATCTCCTACTTACTGTTTCAGGCTCAGGTTCATCGACTGAAGCTTGTCCTTGACCTCTTCAATCGACTTCGCACCGAAATTGCGGATATTGAGCAAATCGTTCTCGGAATATTCGACCAGCTGACGAACCGAGTGAATGCCAGCACGCTTGAGGCAGTTGTAGGAGCGGACGGAGAGGTCCAGATCCTCGATCTGCTTCTCAAGCTCGGTGTTCTTGCTCGGGCCTTCAGGCGCGAAAATGTTGGCCGCCTCGTCATCTTCAGCATTCTCATCGAGCATGAGGAATGCCTTCATGTGCTGATTGATGATGTTGGCGGACTGGCACACAGCCTCAGTTGGCGTGATGGAACCGTTGGTCTCAACCTCGAGAATCAGCTTGTCGTAGTCGGTGCGCTGAGCAACACGGGTGTCAGTGACATCCATGGTGCAGCGGCGGACGGGCGAGAAGAGCGAATCAACGTGGATGATTCCAATGGGGTCGTCAGAACGCTTGTTGCGGTCTGCCGAAACATAGCCGCGACCAACACCGATGCGAAGGGTCATCTCCAGCTGAGCACCCTCTGCCAACGTCGCGATGACGTGCTCGGGGTTGATGAGCTGGAACTCCGTGGGCACTTCGATGTCGGCGCCAGTGACTGTGCAAGGGCCCTCGGCGACGAGCGTTGCCGTGGCCTCCTCGACAGTTCCGAGAGCGGAGAAAACGAGGCCCTTCACGTTCAGGGTGATGTCAGTGACGTCCTCGATGACGCCAGGAGCCGTGGTGAACTCGTGCTCCACGCCTTCGATGCGAATTGCCGTAACCGCAGCGCCATCAAGAGAGGAGAGCAGCACGCGACGCATGCTGTTGCCCAGCGTGTAGCCGTAGCCACGCTCGAGCGGCTCCATGATGAAGCGGGAAGTGTTATCGTCAACTTGCTCGACGGTGACCTTAGGCCTCATGAACTCAGTCATATATACAAAGCCTCCTTGAGACTCGAAGCGAACAGTGTACGTACCGTACGGTTTCTACTACTTGGAGTAGAGCTCGACGATAAGCTGTTCCTGGATGTCGAGATCGATCTGATCTCGGGTGGGAAGCTGAAGGACGGAGCCCTGAAGCTTCTCAATGTCGACCTCAAGCCAGCTCGGCACCTCGGTGCGCTCGGAGGAAATGAGGGCGCTCTTGATGGGGAGAAGGTCCTTGGCCTTCGGCGCGACGGCGACGACGTCGCCCGGCTTCACGCGGTAGGAAGGAATGTTGACCTTCTTGCCATTAACAGTGATGTGATTGTGGCGGACCGTCTGACGAGCCTCGTCACGAGACTTGGCGAAGCCAAGGCGATAAACCACGTTGTCGAGACGGCTCTCGAGGATGCGAAGCAGGTTTTCACCCGTAACACCCTTCTGGCGGTTAGCCATCTCGTAGTAATGATGGAACTGCTTCTCCATCATGCCATAGATACGCTTGGTCTTCTGCTTCTCACGAAGCTGCAGACGATATTCAGTCTCGCGGACGCGATGCTGGCCAGCCTGGCCAGGTGCGTACGGACGACGCTCGAGGGCGCACTTCTCGGAGTAGCAGCGATCACCCTTGAGGAAAAGCTTGGAACCTTCACGGCGGCAAAGACGGCAGTCCGCCCCGGTATAACGAGCCATACTATCTATCCTTCCAAACTAAGCGCGACGACGCTTGCGCGGACGGCAACCGTTGTGCGGGATGGGCGTGCAGTCCTGAATGCTTGCGACCTCGAGACCAGCAGCCTGGAGAGAACGGATAGCGGTCTCACGACCGGAACCCGGGCCCTTCACGAAGACGGTCACCTTGCGGAGGCCATGCTCCATTGCGGTCTTGGCAGCCTTCTCGGCAGCCATCTGAGCCGCAAACGGAGTGGACTTACGGGAGCCCTTGAAGCCAACCGTGCCAGCAGACGCCCAGGAAATGACGTTGCCGCGCGTGTCGGAGATGCTCACGATGGTATTGTTAAACGTGCTCTTGATGTGGGCCTGACCCACAGCGATATTCTTACGCTCAGAACGCTTGATGCGGACGGGCGCAGCATTCTTCTTCTTCGGCATGTTACTCCTTCACCTACGCCTTTTTCCTACCGCCGACCTGACGACGCGGGCCCTTACGCGTGCGAGCATTGGTGTGCGTACGCTGACCGCGAACAGGCAGGCCCTTGCGATGACGAAGGCCGCGGTAGCAGCCGATGTCCATGAGGCGCTTGATGTTCTGGGAGGTCTCACGGCGGAGGTCGCCCTCAACCGTGTAGTTCTCATCGATGAAGTCACGCATCTTGACAACCTCTTCTTCAGTGAGGTCTTTGACGCGCGTGTCCGGGTTGACGCCCGTCTCTGCACAAATCTTCTTTGCGCGAGTCAGGCCGATGCCATAGATATACGTCAGACCAATTTCCACGCGCTTCTCACGCGGAAGGTCGACACCGAGTATACGAGCCACTGTCGTTCCCCTTCTTAACCTTGACGCTGCTTATGACGCGGATTTTCGCAGATGACGTAAATCCTGCCATGGCGGCGAATGATCTTGCACTTGTCGCACATTTTCTTGACCGAAGGACGTACCT
>CADBRF010000179.1 GCA_902796975.1 uncultured Coriobacteriaceae bacterium | reverse complement strand
GATCCAGCCATGATTCGTGGCATCCAGGAAGCCGTCACCATCCCCGTCATGGCCAAGTGCCGTATCGGACATTTTGCAGAAGCGCAGATTCTCCAGGCTATTGGGATTGACTACATCGACGAGTCCGAGGTCCTCTCACCAGCGGATGACATCTACCATATCGATAAACGCGCGTTTAAGGCTCCCTTTGTCTGCGGAGCGAGAAACCTAGGTGAAGCCCTCCGGCGCATTGCCGAAGGGGCGACCATGATTCGCACCAAGGGAGAGCCTGGCACGGGAGATGTCGTCCAGGCAGTTCATCATATGCGGCTTATTCAAGCTCAAATTCGCGAAGTTGTCTCGCTTCGCGAAGATGAGCTTTTCGAGAAGGCAAAAGAGCTGGCAGTTCCGGTAAGCCTCATTCGAGAGGTGCATACCTGCGGCAAACTTCCTGTCGTGAATTTTGCGGCGGGCGGAATCGCAACTCCAGCTGACGCTTCGCTAATGATGCAGCTCGGCGCCGAGGGTGTTTTTGTCGGGAGCGGCATTTTCAAATCCGGGAATCCTGCCAAGCGTGCAAGGGCAATCGTTCAGGCAACCACGAACTTCGAGGATGCTGAACTGATTGCCAAGCTCTCGGAGAACCTGGGAGAGGCCATGGTTGGCATCAACGCGCAGGAAATCAAGCTGATAATGGAAGAGCGAGGCCAGTAGCATGGCGGTTAAGATTGGCGTCCTTGCAGTTCAAGGGGCCTTTATCGAACATGAAAAGATTCTCGCTCAGCTTGGCGCAGAAGTCATTGAAATCCGCCAACTGCGAGACGTATCCGATGACCTTGACGGAATCGTCCTTCCGGGAGGAGAGAGCACTGCGCAATCCCTGCTTCTGCACGAGCTCGGTTTGCTGGAACCCCTGCGCTCACGTATAGTCGAGGGACTTCCCGTGCTAGCCACCTGTGCAGGAATGATTCTTCTTTCCAGCAAGGTGGAAGGCGGGGGAGAGCCGTGCCTGGCAACAATTCCCATGACTGTTATCCGCAACGCCTACGGGCGGCAACTGGACAGCTTTCACACGTTTGAGCAGTTCGGTAGCCTGGGTAGAATTCCCATGACCTTTATCAGGGCTCCCTATGTGCGCGAGGTGGGAAAAGATGTGGAGGTCCTTGCACGTGTGGAAGGCAATATCGTTGCCGTACGCTATGGAAATCAGATAGCCTTGTCCTTCCATCCCGAGCTCGATGAATCAAGGGCAGTTCACAGAGCATTTCTGAATCTAACTCAGTCTAACTGAATCATCCAGAGTCAGCCGGCTGCTTAGCACATTGCGAAAAAGCTCTCCAATCCATCCGGCGTAGGGGTTCGAGAAACCTATGCCGCCACATCCGCGGGATGCCTGGGCATCCTCAGTGTACATGAGAAAGGCGCTATCGGTCTCGGGGATGGCCCCCAAGCCATCAACTTCGCTAAACTCGAGGCGGTTTCGCCTTTCCTCATTTAGCTCGAGCCCTTTTAAGCTTTCGCTTAGAACGAGGCCATCATGGGTGACGAGAATACCAGCTCTGCCCTTACGGACGGAAGTTTCTGCAAAAGCGACGACATCGGAAAACTGCGCCCCATCTCCGAATCTTTTCAGTGCTTCGGTAACGTGGCTCTCGAAATCTGCCCTGTCACGCGTGTAAATGTATGGGGAAAGCTGATGCTTTCCGTAGAGCTTCTTCAGATTTGCCTCATCGACGGCATCGATGGCACGCAGAATATGCTTTTCATCCATGTGAATCCTCTCGCAAAGGCTGTTCAGGAACCAGAATATCCTTTAACGCTGCAGGAGAGAAGACTGGCTTCTACTAGAGCTTCAGGTAGCCCTCCATAGGGCCAAAGCCTATGTGCTCGTAGAGAGGCCGACCTGCCTCTGTGGTTTCAAGGTAGATTTTACCTGCGCCGTATTCCCGGGCATAAGAGACAAGTTCCTCGACAACCGCTTTGCCGATTCCTCTCCCGCGTGCCTGAGGGGTCGTGTACACGTTCATGAGATAGGCGCACTTGCCGGTAGGGTTGTCGGGGGAGGGCATCTCGTCGTAGAGGCAGATGCTACCGCAACCGACGCCCTTGCCATCGGAAAAGGCGATTACAGGAATGTGCGTATTGTTCGCGAGGTGTTCTTGATAAAATCGGCGGTTCTGTTCCATGAGAGCTGGGTCAACTGGCATGCCTTCAGGCAATTCGAATACCTCGTGGAGAACGCGCTCCCGCCATTCCATGAGTGCGTCAATATCGGATATTCCCAGCTTGCGGATTTCCACTGCCATCCTATGCCACATTTCTCGTTACGCGCGGAAGCGCTTTGTCGTCCACTTTGCCGTTTGGCGTGAGGGGTATTTTTTGAAGCTCCACGAAGCGTTCCGGGATCATATAGTCTGGCAGCTCCTTTGCCATTTCGGCGCGAAGTCCATCTTCGGTCACGTCCTCATTGGCAACGTAATACGCCACGAGATAGGAGGCGAGGCCATGCTCATCCAGATAGCTGCGTACGACGCCTGCCTTCACGCCTCCGCAGCTGCACAGCACGTTTTCGATGCCTTCGGGTTCCACACGTCTGCCCCAGACCATGACTTGGGTGTCTTTGCGATGGAGAAAGGCGATGTCGCCGCTTGGAAGCTCGTAGCCCAGGTCTCCTGAACGGTACATGACGGTCCCATCGGCTTGTTTGATGAAGTACTTCGCCTGACGGTCGGCATTGCCAATATATCCGCGTGAAACGCCGTCTCCTGTTATGCAGATTTCTCCGATTCCCCCAGTGGGAACAGGTTTCAAATCGTCGTCGAGGATGCGGACCTGCGCGCCGAGGACAGGGTGCCCCACTGGGTAAGTGCCGTCCTCCAGCTCGGTTCCGGGCTGGCAGCGAAAGTAGGTGGCGCAGACGGTGGTTTCGCTCGGGCCATAGGTGTTATAGATGGGCACCTTGGATATGAGCTTGTCCACGTAGCTCGCACGGAGAACATCGCCGCCGCTGATGAGAAGGCGCAAGCTGGTGGGAATGCTGGGCAGCTCATTTATCTCCATGAGCAAGTAGGGGAATCCCGAGAGCATAGTTACCTGGTGGTCTTCGATGAATGCCATGAGCTTACCCATATCATCCTTGGTTGCAGATGAGGGGATCGCCAGTGAAGCGCCATTCAAAAGCGTCGCCATGACTTCCTCCACGAAGATATCGAAGCTGCATACAGAGTGTTGCAGCATGATATCGCCGGGGCCGTTGCGGAACTCGTAGTTGAAAGCGCACGCGTATTGAATGACATTTCGCTGCATCACTGCCACGCCTTTGGGGCGCCCCGTGGAACCGGAAGTGTAGAGGACATAGGCAAGGTCATCAGGTTTGACTGAGACTGGAACGAGGCTGACATCTGTCGCCTGTATATCCTGCTCGACCATGACAAGCGGAGCCATACCTTCAAGGCGCTTTGCATAAGCGGCTTGAGTGATGATGCAATCCGCCTTGAAGTCGTCCATCATGAAGCGAATACGATCATCTGGAAAAGACGGTTCAGCAGGAGCGTATGCTGCTCCCGCGCGGAGTGCGCCGTAGATTGCCGCAATCTGGGCGATGCCGTGATCCATAACAATTCCAACACGGCGGATGCCTTCTGGTAGCAAAGCCTGCACAGTAGCTGCAGATTTATCGAGTTCGGAAAAGGTGAGAGAGCGAACTTCATCCTCAACAGCAATGGCATCCGGAGTTTTCTGAACCTGTTTTGCGAACGCTTCATAGAGTGTCGTCATGCGATTCATCCTTCTTGACGCGGAGTTTCATTCCTTCGTGACTGCTAACAGCCTAACCATCTCCGGGTGTCAAATAGAAAACGTGTACCAAACTGACATGTATTTGGTAACGCGAGTTAAGAAAGGTGTTTATTAACTGGATATGCAGGGTTTCAGGGACGATGTCAAAATTACATCTCTCATGTGAAATATCTGGAAACGTGTTTGACGGGTATCGTCGCTATATGCCGTTCTCTGCAAGCTAGCACGTGCCGTTATCGGTTTCACCGATAGCCAAGGGCCATGAGTAAGAATAACTCATTATATTGACACTATTCCATCTCGGGAATACAGTACGGAACGTACTTGAAACACTACTAAAACAGTAGGAATAAGAGGTATTAAACCACCTCGCAAAGAAGGAAGGTCATCATGACTGTAAAGGCAATCACCCGTATCGACCAACTTATTGGCAACACCCCGCTTGTCAAACTGAATGTATCCGACAAGGCGAACGTCTATGGCAAATACGAGGCAAAGAACCCTGGTGGGTCTGTTAAGGATCGTATCGCGAAGGCGATTATTGATGATGGCATTGAGAAGGGCCTCATCAATAAGGACACGCAGATTATCGAATCCACTTCTGGCAACACGGGCGTTGGCTTGGCAATGATTGGTGCTGCTTATGGACTCAAGGTTATCATCTACATGCCCAAGAGCATGTCCGTTGAGCGCCGCAAGCTCATTCAGGCCTACGGTGCTGAGCTTCGCCTTGTCGATGGTGGCGTTCCCCTGGCAAACGAGGAAGCCGCCAAGGCTCTGGCGGAGACCCCGAACAGCTTTGCACCAAGCCAGTTTGCTAACCCGGTGAACGTCGAAGCTCACTACAAGACCACGGGCCCTGAGATCTGGGCGGATACCGAGGGTGAAGTTGACGCCTTCATCGCTGGCGTTGGCACTGGCGGTACGTTGACGGGTGCAGCCAAGTACCTGAAAGAGCAGAATCCTGAGGTCAAGGCGTTTGCTGTTGAACCTGAGGAGTCCCGCATTCTTGAAGGTGGAGAGAACCATCCCCACAAGATTCAGGGCATCATGCCTGGCTTTATTCCTGATGTTCTCGACCAGGAAATCTACGAGGAGATCATCCACGTCTCCTCTGAGGAGGCTTTCGCCTACCAGAAGAAACTCGCAGCCGGCCAAGGCCTCTTCGTTGGCATTTCTGCTGGTGCAGCTGCAGCAGCCGGTGCTAAGCTCGCAGAGCGTCCTGAGTATGCTGGCAAGAATATCGTCGTCATCCTCCCGGACACCGGTGAGCGCTACCTCTCCATGCTGAACTTCGACGAGGAATAAATGCCCACAATATAGCTGCTAAACGAAGGAGGATCGTCCCTCAGGGGGCGGTCCTCCTCTCTGTATTCGGCATAAAGCTAAGCACCTTGAAAATGCATGCTCCTATTTCAATTCGAGAACGATGGGGCAGTGGTCCTTGCGCTCTCCTGAATCGAGCATTTCGGAACGGAGAATTCGGTCTGCAAGCCGGTCGCTTGTGAGGAAGTAGTCAATTCTCCAGCCCGAGTTGTTGATTTTGCTT
>CADBRF010000178.1 GCA_902796975.1 uncultured Coriobacteriaceae bacterium | reverse complement strand
GATCCGCCGTTGGCGTAATCTACTTCTTCCGCATTATTGCCATCCTGGTAAAAACCATCATTGCCTTTGCCGCCTACCGCACCCTTGTCAATGATTTCGGCAAACTCCCGGCGTGCGCCATCAGCATCGTTTTTCTCTTTTACACTCCCGATGGCATCAACGGAATGACACCCGCTTCCATAAGCTTTGATTTCTATATGGCTGGCCTTTTGCTCGCCTGGATGTCCTACCACGTGTTCTGGGGCTTCTACAAGCCGAAATACCTCAAGACATGGAGCGCTCCCCGCGTGCTCTACCCGCTTTGTGCGGGTATTGCCGTAGGGCTTTCCAGCATCGCAAACCCATTGGTCCTTCTGGTGTATCTCTTGGGCTGCGTCGGGGGAATAATCTACGCCCTTGCCCGCAGGAGCCCTCTCTTCCTCAATCCGTTCCTCTGGTCGCTCGTTGGCAGCCTCATCATTATCTGCATCTATATACTGTGTCTGCTTTCCACAAGCTCTCCGAGCGTGATACTCGACTCAATCACGGCGCTCTCTTCCGATGCAGCTTTCTTTGTTGATGTCGAGTCTCGCCTGGCTGAACTGCTCCGGGGGCTTGCACTCAACCCGATTGGCTTCGCGGGAATTTGGATTCTCTGTATTTTCCTCATTCTCCTCCGCACGCGCCATTTCGTCCTTGTCGGCAGCAATTTCGGCATCACGCTGGTCATCGGCACAGTCTTTCTCTGCATGAACTGCTTCTCTGCCGTGCAGATGGGTCATCCCGAATTCGTCCTCCTAGCCTTTGCGGAGTTTGCGCTCCCCTGCTATCTCATGCAGAAGGACCTCAGCTTTGCCGTACATCCGGAGTTCGTGTTGTTCTGGATGCCGGGCATTGCTCTTGCGCTCGCATGGGTTTGCACGAGCAATTCGCCATTGGATTACAGCCTGGCAGGATGCGTCATCACCTGCTTTGGCGGAATTATCACTCTCCGAAACGCCGCGCCCCAGACTTTCTCGTACGATAACCCACGCTTTACAAACGCATTCGATGTGGCACGCCCTCTTTGGATGCGGGTCATCGCGTGCTCGCTTATCGTTGCATTGGCCCTTGGCACAGCACTCATTCGCCTCTCAGTGCCCCTATCTCTCGCAAAGGGTGAAAAGCTCGATGCAACACTTGAGACCGGTCCAGCTGCTGGACTCATCGCTACGTCAGATGAGGCTACGGAAGTTAACGAAATCGATGACCTGCTCGCAAAAGCACAGGGGCGCAAGAGCCTCTGGGCTAGCCCTACCCTAGCTTGGATTTATCTGGATACAAAGATGGAGAATGCCTCGCCAGGCATTGCCCATCTCACTTTGGATAACACCTCAATAGACAGATTCTATTTGACGAACGGCCATGAGAGACCCGATTGTCTCATCATTGCTCCAAACGATAACGTTCTTCCCGAATGGGCAAGCGGAAGAGGCGATTACGTCCTGTACTCGTCCGCGCCGGGAGCCGACCTCTATCTCAAGGCAAGTTTCAGCACAATTAGCTAAACCTGTCCTGCATTCACTAGTGCCAGAGCAGTGCAAACAGGGCGAACGCTACTCTTTGTGTTCCACAGGCGCGAAGTAGAAACCGATGGGGTTACAGCCTTTGCAATTTTCCGTTTCCTGCACATCTTGGGAAAGCGGAGCACAGAACTGAAGTGTACAGATTGAGCGATTTCCTGCTTCCTGTACGTCTCGATTGTCAGAATGAGAATGATAAACGTACAAAGAAGCTAATTTATCGCTCTCTGCACATCCAAGAAAGCGAAACGGGATACTGAGGCGTCCAAAGAAACGAATTTCAAAATGTCTGACGGAATGCTGCCATTCCTTTCCTATCACGCTATCAACTGACTCATCACATACAAAAAGACCCACGAACACGATGTTCGCGGGTCTTCTCTGAAAAACAGATAGTAGGTGAAAGCCTAGCGCTTGCTGAACTGCGGACGCTTGCGTGCTTTCTTGAGGCCGTACTTCTTGCGCTCGACCATACGGGGGTCACGGGTGAGATAGCCAGCCTTCTTGAGCTCAGGGCGATAATCGCCAGCCTTGAGAAGAGCGCGGGCAATGCCGTGACGGAGGGCGCCAGCCTGACCGGAGATGCCGCCACCATCGCACAGAGCGATGACGTCGAAATGCTGCTCGGTATCGGTGACCTTGAAGGGGGTCAGTGCGTAGTCAACGAGAGCCTGACGACCGAAGTACTCCTTGGCGTCGCGCTTGTTGACCGTGACTTTGCCGGTGCCGGGAACGAGACGGACACGTGCCACGGCGTTCTTGCGACGGCCCGTGCCGATATAGACTGCCTGATTCGTGAGATCGCTCGCCATGCCTTATGCCTCCAGATCAATCTGACGGGGTTGCTGTGCCTGATGCGGATGCTCGGGGCCTGCATAGACCTTGAGCTTGGTGAACTGCTTGTCACCCAGGCGATTGTGAGGCAGCATGCCACGAACAGCGCGTTCGATAACGCGCTCGGGATGCTTGGCCATTGCCTCCTGAAGGGTCTCGCTCTTGAGTCCGCCAGGATGGCCAGTGTAGTGGTAGTAAACCTTGTCAGTCATCTTCTTGCCGGTGACTTTGACCTTGTCCGCGTTGATAACGATGACGAAATCGCCCGTATCAGTGTGCGGGGTGTACGTGGGCTTGTTCTTGCCACGCAGGATGTCTGCGATCTGGGTCGCGAGACGGCCGAGAACCTTGTCCTCAGCATCGACCAGAAGCCACTCGCGCTGGACTTCGCCGGGCTTCGCATAATAGGTCTTCACGGAAACGTCCTCCAAAAACTACATGAGACTAATGTTCAATTGCAGAGTTTCACGGGGCTCTGAAAGCGAACTTGTTAATAGTACCCGCGCAAGCACGCTAAATCAATATGGAAGACCGTAGAATTCTCGAGGAATCGACCGTCCGGAAAGCTCGATGGCGCCATGAAGCGGCAAACGGCAAGTTACTGATTTGCCCGGTTTGACCTATCGAGATTCGGGCAACAACCAAGGCGTGCGACCTTGCCTATTCGTCAGAGTTTTTACCGAAAATGGATTCCTTCTTGAGAACATAGTGACCTTCAGATTCCTCAGCTGCCGATATCGAGGAGGTCTCCCCGGCTACCGCAGGCTGCTGAATGTCTGCTGCAGCGGGCTGCTGAGTATCGGCTTGTTGCTGTCCACCGTCAATAACCTCAGCAAAGTGCTGAATGTCGTCAGGCTGTTCTACTTGATTCCCCACTGTTTCGTCTAACGACTCCACATCTGAAGGCAGCTGAACTTCGGCAGCGGTTGCTTCAGGCTCTTCGAGCTCATGACTTTCAGCCGGTTGTTGAGCTTCAGGTTCTTGGATTTCTGTTGGCTGCTGTACCCCGGCGGGCGCGATGGGCTGCTTATCATCGGCTGCCCCCACAGGCTGCTGGGGCGCCTCGAGCAGATTGGGCTGAGTCGGCTGCTGCCCGGACGGTTGAGCTGGTTGCTCTTCTGTCCAAGTGGCAAACTGGGCGCCTTGTCCACTAGCTTGTGGACCGCGCTCAAAGGGCAGCGGATCATCCTTGCGACCCCAACCAGGAACATCGAACTGAGCAGTCCAGAAGCCGAGCGCACGCGCTACCACGAGCTCTGCGAAAACGCTGAGCGCAACAACCGCATAGAGCCAAAGCAAGCCCAGCGGAATCGCCGCAACAAAAATCATTCCCAATCCCATGCCGGCATGCACCGAGCCGGCCATCATGCCTCCCGCGGCGAAGACGCCCGCAACAGAAGCCATGAGAATAATGGGCAGCACAAGAACCATCGCCACGATGAAGACGATGAGGTCGATGAGCAGGGACATACCGAAAATACGCCAGAGCCCGCCCGGCTCATGACGGAACATTCTCCACAATGTCCTGAGCTGCAGGCCCGGTGCAAGCTTGCCATAGATTGAAGACCGCATCTGCCCTACCCAGCTGAGCAGTATGGCGAACACGAGAAGCACGAATGCGGCAATCACGATAATGGATCCGAAAGCCTCTCCAGCCGGAGAAACAGAATACGAGCCCGGCCCATGAATGCCATAGGCAGGGCTGTAATTGTAGCCAGACCCAAATGCGCCCGTAAGCGATTCACCCCAGTTCTGCAGAAGCGTCGGGATGATATTGAACAGGAAGGCAATTAAGAGCACGAACCATCCGCGCTTGTAGAAATGGTCGTCTTTGCCCTGGAAGATGTGTTCTGGCATGGGGCGGCGCACATTCCATGCGGCTTCGCGCGCCCAGCCGTAGGCGTAGCCATAGAGCACAATCTGCCCGAAAACGGGAACGAACTGGAGCAGCGCTAGCAGGAGAATCGTTTTGAACCACCCTTTTGACGTGCTGATGTCGTGCCAGGCATTCGCGTAGTATCCGCCGTTCATATCTACTCCCTTCGGCTGCGTTTCTGATGCAAGAAACCAGCGGGGCTATTGATTGAGCTTGTGTGCCATCGCGTCGTGCGCGCGTGTCTCTAGCGTATCATCGAGTGCCGGCAGTGCGCTATACGGATATTTACGTTCGAGAGCGATGCGTAACAGGCAGTCTGCAAAGGCAGGGTTCTTGGGCAAAAGCGGCCCATGGCTGTAGGTGCCGAAGACGTTGCGGTAGCGTACGCCCTCCGTTCCATCTTCGCCATTGTTCCCGCTGCCGTAGACAACATGGCCGAGCGGCGCAACACCCTCGCGCAAGCGCGTGCGGCCAGCGTGGTTTTCAAACCCCACCACAAGGGGTGAACCCTCGATGGCGTCCGCCTTGTAGGCAAGGTTTCCGATAAGACGGCCATCCCCCGCCTCGGTGTAGATGGGAATGGCGCCGAGGAAGTCCATGCGGTCGCCCGAGGCGTCAACGTAATATTCCCCGAGCAGCTGGTAGCCACCACAAATGGCGAGCACCGGCACATCCTTCTCGATGGCTTGCGCCAGGCGAGAAGCTTTCGACCCCGCAAGACCAATTCCCAGGTCATCGAGGAGGGCATGCTGGTCGAAATCCTGGCCGCCGCCTATGAAGAAGAGGTCGATATCTTGGAAATCGTAATCATCGCCAACGCCGAGCTTAATGACATTTGCCTTGATGCCACGCCATTCGCACCGCTTGGAGAACGTGATGGTGTTACCCCGGTCTCCATAGAGATTAAGGATGTCGGGGTAGAGATGGCAGATGTTGAGTTGGAGGTCCTGTTCCATGCTAGCCCTCCCAGAATCCCGCGAGCCCGAGCTTGCGCGCCGCCGCGGCACGAAACTCGAGCATGGCGGAGTAGTTGGCGACAACGGTCACGGCATGATCTTCTGCCCCAATCCAGGCGAGAAGTTCATCGTAATCGTGCGTGATTCGAAGATTCTCCTGTTTAAACCCGGCGTATTTGAGCCGAACGGCCATATCCTCAGCACGCGAACCAGCGCAGAAGGCGCCATCCAAGCGTTCGGCTAGAGCCTCGAAGGCCGCATCGTAGATCCAGGAGACGTCGGTGCCGTCGCATTCCTGGTCGTTGAGAATGCAGGCAATGCCCATGTTCTCATCGGGCTCGTTGAGCAGGAGATTGATAATCTGGTTGCAGCCCGCAGGGTTCTTCATGAGCATGAGCCGCACCGTGGAGCCGCCCACCTGGAAAGTCTCCGAACGGCCGAAGCCGTGCTTGAACTTGCCCACCGCCGCAAAGGCCTCGTCACTCGAGAGGCCAAACTGCAGAAGGCCAGCGACCGTCGCCACACAGTTGTAGACATCGTAGCTGGCAGGGACATCCACGGGAACTCGATGGGGTTCCCCGTTCACCCGCATGGCAAGCGTGCAGCTCATTGACGCCCGGTCTTCTATGGCGTCGACCGCGACCTGCGGATCCGGCCGCGAGAAGCCGCACTCGGGGCAGGAGAACCCGCCCAGATGGCCGTAGGTACGGTAGCTATATTCGTAGGGCGCACCACAGACGATACAACGGGTGGCGTCGGAGAGGTCTTCCACGCGCTTGGGGTAGATCTCGCAGCT
>CADBRF010000177.1 GCA_902796975.1 uncultured Coriobacteriaceae bacterium | reverse complement strand
TGGGGCTCGGACGAGCGCTTGCTGAGGTTGGCGCGGTATCTATGGTCGGTGGCGCTATCGCCTACAAGACCAACGTCATGACCACCGCCATCATGATGTACACCAACCGGGGCGACTTCAAGCTCGCGATAGCCCTCGGCATCATCCTCGTCGCCATGTTCTTGGCTATGAACATCATTCTCCATCTGATGCAGGCTCGGGTGACCCGATGAAGCTGCAGAATGTCGTCGTGCGCTATGGAAAGCGCGAAGCCCTGACCATTGACGCCCTCTCATTCGAGCGGGGGACTGTCTATGCAGTGCTCGGCAGCAATGGCTGCGGGAAGAGCACGCTGGCAAAAGTGCTGAGCGGGCTGCTAACCCCGCAAGAGGGTAGTTGCTCCTCATCGCCGGACGAGCTCGTGGGATACATGCCCCAGCGAAGCTACGCGTTCTATGGCTCGGTGCTCAAGAACGTGCAGCTCGGAGCCGCGCGAGGCAGCGATACTGGCGAGTGGATTGAGCACGTGATGAAAAAGCTCGACCTTGCGCGGATGGCCAGCGAAAAGGGGAAATCGCTCTCGGGTGGAGAAACGGCGCGCATGGCTTTGGCCCGCGTCCTTGTGGGGAATCACACGTTTCTGGTGCTTGACGAGCCCACTGCCTCACTCGATGTGGAGTCAACACTTGCGGCTGAGCAGCTCATCCAAGAGTACCGGGAAATCCACAATGCCACCGTCGTGCTCATCACCCATTCTCTCAGTCAAGCTCGCCGAATGTCGGATATTGCGATTTTCATGAAGAGCGGCCGGATTGTGGAGATGGGGGAGTCCAGCACGATGCTCCAGGTCCCTCAGACTCCTGAGCTTAAAAGTTTCATCGAGGTCCTCGGGAACTGATCTGCCTTTACCTCGCAACCCCAACGCCAACGCGAGCTGAGCCACCGCGGGTTTTGGGGACGCGGTATATGAGAAACCTTTCTATAAGGACTTCCGCATTCTCTATCTGCCCTGCGTTATTCTTTTAGATGAACTGGGAAAAGCAAATAGCTAGAAATATGTAGGGCGGTCGCTAGAAAATAGGCATCTGAATAATCGTGATATTCGGCAAGATAGGGCGGTTTTGAGATGAAAACGTCCACTTGTCGAGAAAGTCGCAAATGTAGGGCGATTGTTGAGATGACCGCACTTGCTTACAGGGTGTCCGCCTAGACCGCTGAGCAAGGAGACATGCAATGCCGGATTTTAAAGATGCAGAAGCGCTTTCGCGCCGCATAAAGGAAAAAGCGCTTGAACTGGGGTTTTCCAAGGCGGGAATCGCACCGTGCGAAGATTTTCCCGAATATGCCCGTGTTATTGAGGAGCGCCCTGCATATTCGCAGTTCAGCCAGGGAGAGAAATCGCTGGTGAACGCCTGTTTTCCTTCACAGTACTTCCCGCAAGGCAAGTCGGTCGTGTGCACTGTTCTGGGCTTTGCCGATATTGACTACCCCGAGAAGCTTCTTGCCCGCATTGGCCGCATCTACCTGGCACGATGCTACTCGCCTCTGTCTGAATCCCCAGAGGGCAAGCGCGTTCAGGCGATGATTGACTATCTGGAATCGCTTGGTATGGAGGTCTATCCGGCTGGCATGCCCGGAAAGATGAATTACCCTGCACGCATGGCTGGTGCGCGGGCGGGCGTCGTCTCCTATGGCGACAACAATTTTGCACGCACGGAAGAAGACGGCACCTTTATCGTCATCTACACCTTCTTGGTGGACCGCGTGCTCGTCTACGATGAGCCCACGGTGGAAAACCGCTGCCCAGAGGGGTGCACGAAGTGCATCGACGCGTGTCCTACGCATGCTCTGGTGGGCAAGCGGCACCTGGACCCCACGCGGTGCATTCTCTATAACAACATGCACAAGGCGATGTCAGCCGGCGAGGATGTGTGGGCGCAGATGGGCGAACATTTCCACGGGTGTGATATCTGCCAGGAGGTCTGCCCGCGCAACCATAAGGCGCTCACAAGACTCAAGCGCAAAGACCCCGTGCTGGAAGACCTCGCCGAGCGCTTTGATCTGGAGAAAGTCCTGTTCATGGATGAGGCGTACTACGAAGACGTGGTGCGGCGCATCATGTACAACTACATCCGTGATTTGGATTACTTCCGGGCCAACGCTGCCGTTGCATTGGGGAACTCGGGCGACACTTCGCATGTGCCGGCGCTGCGAAAGGCGATGCAGACCTACCCGGCAGAATGCGTCCAGCGTGCGTGCGCATGGGCATTGACAAGACTTGGGGAGTAAAGGGACAGCGTGCGTTCTCCGAGCGTGCATGAAAGTCTAAGCGCCTTCGGTTTGGACCTTCCGGCCCTTGTTTGCGTGGTAGGCGGAGTAGAGCTCGGGCTCTTCTTGCTTCAGCCGCGCGAATGCCTTGGAAATGGTAGAACGCCCGAGCCCCATGAGATCGGCGACTTGCTGCTGGGTGATGAACAGGCGGTATGTGAGCAGCTTTTTCATAAGGTGAAGCACCCCGTAGTAGGCGTAATTTGCACGTACGATTCCCGCGAGCTCGCACTGGTCCATCACGAGTGTGGCGAGACTTCGTGCAATGGCGGATGCAAACTCGGGCTCTTCAGCAAATAGCTCGGAAACATCTTTCGCGGCGAAAAGTGCTACCCACGAATCGACTGGAAAATGGATGTGGTTGTATGCGTAAGAGTCCGGTTTGGGACCTCCGAACTCACCTACGAAGAGCATTCGCCCCGGCAGGGAGAGTGAAACGAAGGGCGCATCTTTACCGTGGTTGATAACGCCGTTCCCGAGATTTGAATCGGTAAGCATGAGACCGTCGATTATTATGGCGTTGAAGCCGCCTGTAACGAAATCTGCCATCGAATGAGAGGCTACCTTCTGCTTCGTACAACAGGAGCAAAGGCGAGCTCGAATGTGAGGCGACAACGACGCGCAGAAGTCGTTTTCCCCGCATCTCATGAATCTCCCCCTCCATGAAAACGCCTTGCTAGACGGTAATGTCTAATTTTACACATTTTCGACGTCTTACGGGAAACGCGTTCCAACTCCCAGGAAACTATTCTCAATACAGTTGAGCTAATCGAGCCGTGCAGTTCGAGAAAGCTGCTCCTCGATGGTTCTAGAGAACTATCAGTTCGCATGTGCCGCGTAATGCGGCAAGGAGGTGAGAGACTCCGCCGCGGCGATTGTTCCAGACATGCGCGCACCTTGCACGCACATAGAGAGGGGAAGTACATGAGCGCTGAGAGGGTCACGTACAACTGCTGTCAGGGATGGGGCTGCCATGAGCACTGCATGCTCGAGACGCACACCGTAGACGGCAAAATCGTCCGTACACAGAAGAGCTTCCTGCCAGGAAAAATCGGAGTTGGCAACCAGATCTGCCAGAAAGGCGCTATGGCGTGGAAGGCGGTGTACTCTGATAAGAGGCTCCTGCATCCGCTGAAGCGTGTCGGCGAGCGCGGAGAAGGCAAGTTCGAGCAAATCAGCTGGGATCAGGCGTTTGCTGAAATCACCGCGAAGATCAATGAGACCGCCGAGAAGTACGGCAAGAAGTCAATCATCGTCAACGAGTTTATGTGCGGCATTCCTGGTTACACCTCTTCGGTAAACTGGGCGCTCTCGAACCGCTTCGTCAACACCTACCAGGCCACCGCTCTGGAGTCCTCCGAGGTTGACTTCGCCATTATCTGGAGCGATACGCCCGATGTTGGCAACCTCATCTACACCGGCAAGGATCTCATCCTGCAAGCCACTGACAACGTTGTCATCTGGGGTGGCAACCCCATTGGCTTCACACGCCCGGCACGTACCACGCGCCTTTTCCTGGACGCCAAGGAACGCGGCTGCAAGCTCTTCCACATCAGCAACCTCTTCGACAACACCTCTGCCAAGGTGGACACGTGGGTTCCCGTTAAGTCGGGCACCGATGCGGCTCTCGCCCTGGCTATGTGCAATGTCGTCATCGGCGATGGCAATGTCGACGAGGCCTTCTTGAAGCGAGTCACCTGCGCTCCGTTCCTCGTTCGCGATGACACCAACAAGTACCTGCGCGAGGCAGATGTCGTTGACGGCGGCGCACAGGACAAGTTCGCAGTGTTCGACAAGAAGGCGGGCAAGGTTGTCTTCATGCCGCGCGGCACTGAGCACGATTACGATTGGGGCGAGGTCGAGCCCGCCATCGAGTATGAGACCGAAATCGCCGGCACCACCTGCAAGACCGCATACAACCGCATGGTTGAGAGCATCGCTCAGTGGACTCCTGAAGAGCAAGAGAAGGTCACGGGTGTTCCTGCGCAGCAGTGCATTGACCTTGCTCGTGAGCTTGCCGCCAAGCCGATGCTGATGTGCATCGGTAATGGTCTGCGCTATTCGAACGGCATGCAGACCGCCCGCGCGATCAAGCTCTTCTGCTACCTCACGGGCAACTACGATAGGCCGGGCAGGAGCATCATGGCTTCCGGTAGCCAGACCGATGACCCGCGCTGCATGGTTGACCGCAACCACATCAACTTCGAGCCTACTCATCCGGAGCTCTTCGGCACGCAGACGTCTCTGCCAACTGTCATCCGCAGCTTCGACGACCCCTCCGCGCAGCAGTACAAGGTGTGGATCCAGTGCATGGGTAACCCCATGCTCAACTGGCCGAACACCGACATGTGGCAGAAGGAAATCTTCCCCCACATGGAGATGATCGTCACCTTCGAGATCCGCATGACAGACACATGCCTGTGGTCCGACTACGTCCTGCCCGAGGCAACCATCTTCGAGCGCCACGAATTCATCACTGACACCGACAACTGCGCGATTCTCGTCGAGCCGGCAATCGAACCGCGCGGCGAATCCAAGACCGTTTCCGACATCTGGCGCGGCATAGCAGAAGGCGTGGGAGTTGGCGAGTTCTTCCAGAAGACGCAGAAGGAATGGGCCCAGTACATGATTGAGGGCGGTAAGGGCATGCAAGTGCCGCTGACCGCCGAAGAAGATCCGGAGCATGCAGGCGAGCTTGCACCGCTCACCATGGAGCGTCTCGAGAAGGCCAAGGCTCTGCACATGGACCTCGACGACAACGGCTTCAACATGTACGCTGTCACGCCGTTCTTCACTCCCACCGGAAGGCTTGAGTTCTACAGCGAGTATCTTGCCGAGACGGGCGACCAAGTTGCACGCTTCCAGGATACGATTGTTCTCGATAAGGAACTGCTCCGTGACTATCCGCTCCAGTTCTTCAACGCACGCCACAAGTACTTCATGCAAGGCCAGTTCACCAACATCCCGGAGATGGATTACCTGGCCAGTACGCAGTTCGGCGTGGCGATGAACCCGAAGACCGCTATGGAGAAGGGCCTGCGCGACGGTGATGTCGTCGAGGTCTACAACCAGCGCGGTACGATGCGGGCGACGTTGCAGTACGACGAGAGCGTTGCACCGGGCATCGCGCATTCCTGGTACAGCTTCCCGCAGGCAGAGCGCTATCCCGACACCGATTGCCCGCAGAAGCTGGCAACTCCGCTTGGGCATCCTTCGACCGAGACGCCCATCCACGTCAGCTGGGGCGCTCGCTTCTACTGGGAGATTTTCCTGAAAGACTACCCCAAGACCATTGCACCTATCGCAGGCGAATCGACTCCTGAAGTCATTTGGGATACGCTCTGCAACGTCCGGAAGGCGGCGAACTAATCATGGCGAAGACTACACTTATCGACGTTAACCGCTGCACGGGTTGCTGGACCTGCTCCATGGCGTGCAAGGCGGCATATGGGCTGGAGCCCGACGAGTTCCGTATGTTCGTGAGGACCATCGGTGGCGGCGGAATCGATAAAGCCGGTGGAGAATGGCCCAATTTGTACCTGAAGTGGAACCCGGTCTTCACCAAGAAGTGCACGTCTTGCGCTGGCGACGAAAGCACGGGTGGCGTTCCGTATTGCGTCTTCAACTGCCCGACTGGTTCTCTGGTCTATGGCGATCTCGAAGATGCAGAAAGCGACATTTCCATCCGCCGTGAGCAGCTGCGCGATCTTGGCTATCACGAGTGGCAGCAGCCCGCATGGGAAGAGACTCGTGAGAACGTGACATATATGGAGAAAGGTATCTAGACTCCACGCGGCCAAAAGGCGAAACTAGTAGGGAGCATCTGGCTTGAGGTCCGGGTGCTCCCTCGGCGTTTATGAACCTCATTGCAAGAGATGGGAGTGTACGGTGATTTTCTACTTTTCCGCTACGGGAAACTCGCTTGCCGTTGCTCAGCGCATAGCGAAGGCGACAGGTGATGAGCTTACGAGCATCGGTCAGGCAAATCGCGAGGGGTCCTCGGATTTCGTAATCGAACAGGGCTCTGACCTGGGCTTCGTGTTCCCCGTTTGCCGTTTCACCACTCCGCCCATCATCGACAAGTTCATTCGCGAGGCGCGTTTCACAACCCCCGAAGGCGAGCCTTTCAAACCGGGCTACGTGTACGCCGTTATGACCTACATGGCCATCCCCGGGAAGACGGGCTACTTCTTCGACAATTTGCTGCAGCGCGAGAAAGGCTTTGCCCTCGATGCCTGTTTCGGAGTGCAGTCGGTTGGGAACTGCGTCTACCTTTTCAGCATGCCGGACGAAGAAAAAGAGCGCCGGCTGATAGAGACGGCAAACAACTCTGCAGACGAGATTGGCAAGCAGCTGGCAGCTCGCGCCCAGGGCCATCACGAGAAGACCGACGCGCTGGGCACACTGCTTGGCAAAGCCACGGCAAAAGACCAGAAACCGCGCTCAACCAAGTCCTTCCATGTTCTCGATGACCGCTGCACAGGCTGCGGGACCTGCGTGCGTGTCTGCCCCACGAATTCTATCCACATGGAGAATGGGCATCCTGTCTGGGAAGGCGATTCCTGCACCGATTGCCTTGCCTGCCTCCACCATTGCCCCACGCATGCATCGCAGTACGGCAAAAGCACCATCAAGCGCGGTCGTTACCTGAACCCCGTGCTGAAGTCGAAGTAGAGCAAGCCGAATCATAAAAGCGTCGTCCCCGCGAGGTTGGTAGAATTCCTCGTGGGGATTTTTGTCGTGCTCAGGTGGGCTATTGTGTCCAATGCGAAGGCGTCGGCAGCTCTCGGAGAATGGATTCTATGACCTCAAGTTTTCGAAACAAGTTGCTCGATTACGCATCGAGTTCATATGGCACGCAGCCTGAGTATCCCTGGGCGCGTTTCCCTGGGTATGCCGTGCTGCGTCATGCTGATAACCGCAAGTGGTATGGACTGATTGCGGATGTGCCGCGTAGCAAGCTGGGCCTTGATGGGGATGAACGGGTCGACATTCTCAACGTGAAAATCGCAGATGAAGGTCTCCATCGCCTTCTGTTGCAACAGGAGGGCTATCTGCCCGGCTATCACATGAACAAGGAGAGCTGGGTTTCCATCCTCCTGGATGGGGCGGTCCCGTTCGATGAGGTTTGCGAATGGCTGGACCTGAGTTTCGATACGACTGCGTCGAACAAGAAAAGCGATAGGATTCCCGGTTCTCGTGGGGTGTCCGTGTTCGCGCAGCGTTTACGACATATCACACCTGATTAGTGGGCCGAAGAACTCTACGACAAATTCGCGTCCATGATTGAAGTGGATATTTCCTGATTGACAATATATGTATAGCAGCTATATATTGTTAAAAAAGGGGAATTGGTATGCAATCTGCCATGGATGCTGTACAGATGAATATCCGTATCGACCGCGAGCTCAAGCGGGAGGGTGACGCCGCCTTCAACAGTGTCGGCTACACGCCCTCGCAGGCGGTTCGCCTGCTCTGGAAAATTGCAGTCAGCCTGCGCGATAGACCAGAAGAACTGGCCGCGTATCTCAAGGGGCCTGCTTTTGAGCAATCAGTCGATTCTTGCCAGCAGGAAAAAGGGGAGCGGGACGCGAAGCTCCGGTCCTTTCAGGAAGGACAGCGCAAGATCAGCGAAATGATAGGGGAGCTTGGCATTTCTTCTGAAGCTGATTCAGCGGAACCCACACTCGAAGAGTTCCGCGAGCAGATTGCCCTCGAGCGCCTGTATGCGGGGGATGAGCTATGAGAGAGAAGCCGTGCCTCTTGGTGCTCGACACCAACGTATGGATTGAGGCAAATCTCGGATGGCGCAAGGGCCACAAGGAGGCAAATGAGCTCATCGCTTTTGCAAGAAACCATGCCATAGAGCTCGCTTACGCCATCACAACGGTAAAGGATGTCTACTATCTTGTCGGTGCGGATCTCAAGTGGAAAGAACGTAAGGAAAAAGGCGAACTTTCCGAAGAAGACGCCGAGATCATCTCGGAAATAGCATGGGCAGTCACCAACAACATGAGCGAAGTTGCCACGCCTGTTGGCATGGATATGGCTGACGTGTGGATGGCTCGTAAATTACGTTCCATCCACAACGACCTCGAAGACAACCTGGTGATTGCGGCGGGAGAACGTGCAGGCGCAGACTATATCGTCACATCGGATTCCAAATTGCTTGCGAATCCACACGTGCGCGCGATGACTGCGGCGGACATGCTCAAACACCTGCAGGTATTTGAGGCATTTTACCCGGAGTCGAATTGCAATAAATGCTTGCGCTAAGTGTTGTGAGTTTCGAACACTGTTCCCGATTCCTGCCAGCTATGCCGAGCTCTTTGCTGTCAATAAAAAGTCTCCGTTGTGGGGATGCCCCAAGTCTCTAACCTTATACCAGAGAATTTACGCAACACTCATTTTGCTGCAGCGTCTATTCGATGCTTGCCAGATGCTTTGCCACGGTTCGAAGCGCTTCCGCGCACGTCGGCTGGTTATTCTTGTGCAGGGCCAAGCCGTAATCGACCTTCACGGCGGGGCTGCTGAGCGGCACGTAGGCGATTTCTGCGGGAAAGAGCTTCTTCATTGACTCGGTGACGATGGTGAATCCCAGACCCGCAGACACGAGCCCCAACAGGGCGACGTAGGTATCCGCCTCGGACCGCACAACACCTTCAGCGCCAGCATGCTCGATAAGTTCCGCCATGAAACGATTTGCCGACTCTCCGCTTGCGTCTGCATATCCTAAAAACGGAACGTTTTCAAGGTCTGGCAGAGAAAGGCTCTCACGCTTCGCAAGCTGATGTCCTGCATCAAGCGCCACGACTGCCTGGTCGGTCATGATGGGGAAGTACTCGAAGGCCTTGGGCAACCGCTGATAGCGGGTGATGAGACATGCGTCCGTGTCACCTTTGTAAAGAGGGATGAGCCCTTGCTTGCTATGTCCCACACGCACGAGGTCTATCTCGGGATATTCCGCCCGGAAGAGCTTCACGAAATCCGCGAGAATAGAAACGACGCACGACGATTCGTAGCCCAGTCGCACGACGCCTGCTTCGCCTGCGGCAATTCGCCGAGCTGTGTCTGCTGCTTGTTCAGATTGTGCGAGGATGCGTCGGGCATCAGCCGCGAACGACTCTCCTGCTGCCGTCATTTTCACAGACCGTGTTGTGCGCTCGAAAAGCTTGAACCCAAGCTCTGTCTCGAGCTTCTTCACCTGATAGCCAAGCGGTTGCTCCGCCATATTGAGCTTAGCAGCAGCCCTACCAAAATGGAGTTCATCTGCAACGGCGAGAAAGTATTCCAGTTGACGCAGTTCCATAAGTTTCTCCGTGGGTCAGCGTTCTCAATGATTATAAAAAATATCGTTGTAATTACAACTTATAAAGTGGGAAATCTATTCTAAACACAGCTTACTATAGTTTCAGCAAAAAATTCCGCCGGATCCTCTGAGGAGGTGGAGGATATGAAACTACTCGTCAATAAAGACCAAGAGCTTGCCACAGTTGATTTGGATGTGGATGCCGAGGCGGGTATCTGCAAGCCAATCATCGAAGGGCTCGGCTATCGAGTTACGGGGCCGGAAGTCGGGATGGCGGTCGCTAAAGACTCTGATTCCGATGGACTCAAGCTCACGCTCGACCTGCCCGGTGTTACCGAGGCGGCAATCGTCATCGACAAAGATGATGTCAAGAAACTCAAGGCGTTCATGAACAAGGACGCTATCAAATTCATGGTGAAAGCGCTCATGTAGCGGATAACACCACGGCATTCAGTGTGAAAAGGGAGATATGGCATGGATGAGAAAGACTGCGTGGTCGTGAACGATGAGGGCTCGACCATGATCGAACTGAAGCATGTGGGCGTCAAGGACGGGAAGCTCACAATCACAGGCGCGCTCATGGGCGCTTGGGATACCGATATGTACATCGACAATGACAGCATTAAGGCGGCAATCAGTAAGGTAGACATCCCCGCTGTTGCCAAGTATCTCGTTGACAACGTGCTGGGTGTGACTGTCGAAAAACTTCCCGAATAACAAGGGCGTTAGCGTGGGCACAGACCTGCGTGAACAAGAAATGCGAAGAGAAAGAAGGACACGATGGCAGATTACGATGTCGTCATCATCGGCGGCAATACTCCGGCTCTCGTAACGGCGGCCTATTTGGCAAAAGATGCCAACCTTAAGGTGGCTGTTTTGGAGCGCAGCCAATTTATCGGCGGTACTGCCATGACCGTGGAGATGAAGCCAGGTTACAAGTTTAGCCCCGCCGCGACTGGCGAGTTCTACGTGCATCCCAAAGTGAACCACGATCTCGAGCTCACCACTAAGTTCGGTTTGACGGAAGTTCCCTGCAAGCCAACTCTCACGACCTCCTTTGGCGATGGTCAGTATTTACGCATCTTCCCCGACTTCAAGGACACAGCCGAAGAATTCGGCCGCTTCTCCGATCATGACGCAGTGGCCTTCATGGAGTTCATCAAGAACTGGGGTGCTGTCGGCAAGATGTTCGGTTTGGAGCAGATGAACGAACCGCCCAAGATGTCTAAGTTCGTGGGTGCCATGTCCTCTAGCGTCGAGATGGAGCGCATGTGCCGCGACATGCTTTTCGGCACTCCGCGTGACATCCTCGACAACTATTTCGAAAACGACTACGTCAAGGCATCCTTCCTCACTCTCATGGAGGGTTCCACGGCTGGTCCCTCCGACGCCCCCTTCTTCTTCTGTCTGGGCCGTATGCTCCATCCTTGGGGCTTCATCAAGGGTGGTCTGAAGGAAGTTGGACGTGCGCTCGAGGAATGCGCTAAATCCTTTGGCGTCGATGTCATTCGCGGCGCGAATGTCGTGAAGATTCTCACCAAAGACGGCGCGGCTTGCGGCGTCGAGGTCGAAGGTGGAGAAATTTACAATGCTCGTGTGGCCGTCGTAAGCGAAATCGAGCCGCCGACGACATTCAGTAAGCTCGTAAGCGAGGAAGAACGGGAGCAGCTTCCCGCAGGATTCAAGCGCGGCTTGCACGAAATCAAGTACGAGTGCGGCGGTGTCACCCTGAACCTGGCTCTCGATGCCCTGCCCGACTTTGGTTTCCCCGAGGAGTGTTATGGCGGATTCTTCGGCATTACGCCTCCGGGCTTCCACTATGCAGAAGAGGCATTTGCCGAATACAAGTGCGGGCGTATCCCGAAGAAGATGCTCTCCATGTCATACATGCCGAGTTACTACGAGGAGCCGGGTACCTTCGCGCCGGAAGGCCACCACGTCCTCACCGGCTATGCCTTCCCGGTCACAGGCCAGCTCTGGGAGCGCGAGTGGGACGAAGACGCCAAGGCAGAGCTGCTTGAGAACTGGATCGATTCTCTGAACGACTTCGCGCCGGGTCTCAAGGATCACGTCCTCTATGCAAACGGCTACACACCCAAGGAACTCGACGAGATGTTCGTCATGACCAACGGCGATTTGGGTCACGGCACACTGCGCTGGTACGATGAGTTCAATTGGCGTCCGATGCCGGGCTACTCCAACTACCGCTCACCTATCAAGAACCTCTATATGGGCGGCCAGAGCGTCCATCCTCTTTCTGGCGTGGGCGGTGTTGCCGGCTCAATCGTTGCCAAGGCAATCGTCACCGATCATGACATTTCTGCGGCAGAAGAATCTGATGCCGAGCAGTTTAAGGATCGCTGGTAGGCATAGATAGCAAGAGTTGAACTCACAAGGTCGTCCGCGACGTTTGATTCGCCGCGGGCGACTCTTTTTTATGGAATCTGGCGAACTGTTCGATTCCAAGATGGGGAGATAAGTGAGGAGTCTTGCATCTTCTCGTGGATGTTGAACCTCATCTGTCGTGCTGCCAGCCATCCCCCCCACCAGCCAAAAGTCGCTGGGGAAACTGGCTGGTGGGGCGACTTTTTTGTTTATTCGAGGACGGGCTCCTCGCCGTACTCCTCGCGGTAGGCATCGGCCATCTTGGCTGCCTCCAGCATGGCGACCTTCGATTCTTCCACCAGCATGTCGGCGAAATCCTGGCACTGGGAAGCATAGTCGAGCGTCTTGCGGATGGCCGCAGCATCGCTCTTCTTGTCGTGCTCGGCTTTGGCGTCCTTGAGCTCGTCACGAGCTGCAGCGAGGTTCATCTGCGCCTCGAGGAGCTTGCTGGATGCCTTGCCCTGCGCCTGCTCAGCGGCGAGACGGTAATTCTCCTGCGCGCTCGCGAGGCTGCCCTTAGCCGTGTCGAGCAGGTCGTTCAGGTCGTCTTTCTTCTCCAAGCCGTTGAGAGCTGCGGTCTCTGCAGCGCTTTTGACCTTGTCCTGCAGATTGCCGAGCTTGCCCTTGAGCTCGTCTGTGCGTTCCTTGAAGTTCGTGTGCGCTCCCTTCGATGGGTTTACTCCGCTGAAAAGTATACCGCCGAGTCTTGACGGCGCGTAGTGACAGTTCCGCCCCCACGTCATTGCGGGTGATGAGGGAAATGGATTGCGCATCGTGTATGGAGCTTACCGTTCTACTGCCAGCCCGCCTCATTCCTCGTCTAGCAGCGCGAGGGGCACCTTGGCGGGGCAGCGGGAGGTGGCAGGATCATAGGGGGTCACGCGCTGGCCGCAGGGGAAGCCGCAGATGATGTTGCATTTCGTGCAGGGGAGGGGCGGGTACTTCTCCTGGTAGGCCTTGAGGAGCTCGGCCCCGCAGCGCGAGCAACGGGGAGGCTCGACGCGGCCGCGTTCGAGCAGCTTGCGCTCGATGATGTTGGGCTCGTGCGGCATGCGGGTGACGAGCAGATATTCTTCTCGCGTTATCTGGTTCTGCTCACCGCATGCGGGGCAGGCGACCTCGAGGATGCGCCGAGGTCGGCACTTGCCGCACGCCGGATTGCATGATCCTGCATAGCACATGGTGACCTCCTCTCGTCATCTATGGTTTCATTATGGCAGCGGGCGACGTTCCCTTGAACGCGCAGAACTGCCGTCCTGGCATCTGGGAGGTAACGGTTTGTGCGATCTGTTGCCCATGTGCTTCAATCCCGCGCGGGTGCATGCCCAGGCCATCTGTTGTCCGGCGTTTAACGGGCTACATTGGGGCACTCCGGATGATAATGGGAATGGAATCATGGGTCAGGGCGGTATGCAAGTGGTTGTAGCCGAGCTTAAGGAAAGGGGCGGGCGATGTCGTGGAAGAGGGAGAACATCCAGAACGAAGAGGAGTTTGGTCTGCACGCGAGCGGGCGGATTCCCGTCGCGGGCTATGACGAGATTGATGCGGCGTGGTGTCTTGCCTTCATGCGCCGGGTGCGCGATTGTGCGCTTGCCACTATTGACGCAGATGGCACACCCAACGTGCGCATCATCGATATCATGATGGTGAAGGACGGCCTGCCCTACTTTCTCATGCCGCGGGGCAAGGCCGTGCATGCCGAGATTTGCGCCAACCCCCATGTGGCGATTGTGGCGCAGACGACCGACTACCGCACCTGCCGGCTGAAGGGGGTTGCCGAACGCGTTGCCGACGAGGCCGAGCACCGTGCCCTCATCGACGAGATGTTCGAGCAGAACCCCTCGATGAACGAGATCTATCCCGGCGAGGAGCGCTACATCTGCGACGCGTTTCGCATCACACGGGGCGCGGGCGAGTTCTTCGACCTAGGCCAGAAACCTATCGTGCGCAAGGCATTCGAGGTCGGTGGGGCTCCTGCGCATGAGGGCGGATTTTGCGTGATGGAGGAGTGCACTTCCTGCGGCACTTGCGTGGATGTGTGCCCCAGTCAGTGCATAACTTGGGATGCCGATGGCCTCGCTTTCATCGAGCAGCGCAACTGCCTGCACTGTGGGCTCTGCTACGAGAACTGCCCAGCAGAAGCGATTGAAAAGCGATAGGGGACTTGTTGACGCTGAGGAGCACTTGGGGAGGCGCCTGTGGAAATACAGCATGCGACATATGATGACCTGCCCCGCATGGAGGAAATCTATGCGGGCGCGCGGGCGTTTATGGCGGAACATGGCAACCCCAACCAGTGGAGCCCTACCAACTGGCCGCCCCGGCAGCTGCTGGAGGACGACATCTCTCGGGGCAAGAGCTACGTCTGCACCGATGGCGGGCGGATTATCGCCACGTTTTTCTACGACTTTGGGGAAGGCGTCGAGCCGACCTACCGGACCATCGAGGACGGCAGCTGGATGAACGATTCTGCCTATGGCGTCGTGCATCGGATTGCAGCAGATGGGTCTGTTCCCGGCACGGGGACCTTCTGTCTGAACTGGGCCTTTGACCAGTGCCGCCATCTGAGAATCGACACGCATCCCGATAACACTGTCATGCAGAGTCTGCTGGGCAAGCTTGGGTTTGCCAAGCGCGGCATCATCCACGTGGAAGAGGACGAGTGGGATAGGTGGGCGTATGAGAAGGGGGTAGGGGCTAATAATCCCATCCTCCTCTTCACTCAGTTCGACGAAATGCCGCCTTGGGGTGAAACTGCGGCACTCTCAGGGAATCATGGCTATTGCAGGCGTCAAACTTGCTTCTTCAGTCAATAGTTTTGTTAACTTCTCAAAGAGGTTAACAAGGACGTTTCTCCATTTGAGAGAAATGAAGCGCGACGATGAGATGCGGCTCAGCTGTCACAACTAACACTTATACAACAGTATATAATTTTATCATGCATATGTATTGCAAACTGCAAATGAACGGGGCGCACCATGTTATACAGTGAGCTCGTAAAGGGCAATGCGGACGAAACCGATATCCGCAGCTACTTGGCCGATGGCAAGCAGGTTGCGGTGACGTTCCGAATCCCGGAAAACCTCCGCGACAGTGCCAAAGAGGCAGCCGAACTTAGGGGCATGAGCTTTTCCGCATTTATGCTCATGTGCATGATGAACGAACTTTCGAAGAGGGAGAAATGATATGACATCCCTTACCGAAGAGACGACCAAACTACGCTACATCACCCCGGCTCTCCAGAAAGCAGGTTGGGATCTCGACCATATTTCGTGTGAAGACTACTTCTTCACCGATGGCAAGATTGCGATTGACGGTGGTATCGGCAAGCGTGTTAACAAGGGCAACAAGACGGACTACCAACTGTGTTGGCCAGATGCGAACCAGCCTCTCGCCGTTGTGGAGGCGAAGGACTATCAGAAGACCGTTGGAAACGGACTACAGCAGGCAATCGATTATGCAACGATTCTAGACGTCGACTTCGCCTACAGCTCGAATGGGCATGTCTTCATGGAGCACGACATGACCACGGGCAAAGAGCGCCAGATTCCCCTCGATGAGTTCCCGTCCCCGGACGACTTGTGGAAGCGCCATTGCGCTGCCCACGGACTCACGGAAGAACAGGCCGAAGAGACCAAGACGCCCTATTACTACGACTATGATTCCATTACCCCGCGTTACTATCAGCGCATCGCCATCAATCGCGTCGTCGAGTCAGTCGCCAAGGGGCAGAATCGAATCCTGCTGGTCATGGCCACCGGCACGGGCAAGACCTACACGGCGTTCCAGATTGTCTGGCGCCTGCGCAGAGCGGGACTCAAAAAGAAAGTTTTGTACCTGGCGGACCGAAACGTCCTCCTCGACCAGACGATTTCGGGAGACTTCAAGCCGCTCAACAGTGTCACGACCAAGGCGCAGGGCAAAAAGCTAGATTCCGCCTATGAAGTCTTCTTTTCCTCCTATCAACAGCTTGTGGACGAGGACAAACAGGATCCGGACGCGCCCCAGCCATACGAGCAGCTCGACCCTAACTTCTTCGATCTCGTTATCGTGGACGAGTGCCATCGCGGAAGCGCGAGGGCGGATTCCAGCTGGCGAAGGGTGCTGCGCTACTTCAAGAGTGCCACGCAGATCGGCATGACGGCAACACCGAAGGAGACGAAGGAAACATCTTCGTCGAACTACTTCGGCGAGCCGGTCTACACCTATTCTCTCAAGCAGGGCATCGAAGATGGCTTCCTCGCTCCGTATCGGGTGAAGCGCATCCATCTCAGCGTCGACGACTACGGCTTCATCCCCGAGGAGGGACAGCTCGACGACAACGGCGAGCTCATCGAGCAACGGGAGTACACACAGAAGGACATCAACAGAAAGATTGTGTTCACGAGACGTGACACCATCGTCGCTCAGAAAATAACCGAGTACCTGAAAACTGAGGGACGCTTTCAGAAGACAATCGTGTTCTGTGAAGACATCGACCACGCGGAGCGCATGCGCCAGGCTCTCGTCAACGAGAACGCCGACGTCGTGCAGGAGCACCCCGACTACATCCAGCGGTGCACCGGGGACGTCCACGGGGTCGAGAAGATCCTGGACAAGTTTATGGACGACGACGAGACGTTCCCGACGATTCTCACGACCTCGAAGCTTCTCACCACGGGCGTCAACTGCAAGACATGCAGGTGCATCGTCCTGGACAACACGTTCGGCGAGCAGGGCATGACCGAGTTCAAGCAGATCGTCGGCCGTGGCACACGCATCAAGGAGAGCAAGGGCAAGCTGTACTTCACCGTGCTCGACTTCAAGAACGCGACAAGACTCTTCGCCGACCCGGGCTTCGACGGGGACCCGCCCGTCATCTACGATCCGCCCGATACCCCGGGCGGGGGCGATGACCCCGAGCCCCCGATCATCATCGATCCGCCGGAGCCCCCAGCGGGAACGGTCAAGTACTACGTGTCGGACCTCGACGTCGAGGTGACCGGCGAGCAGGTCCAGTACTACTGGATGGGCAAGCTGCACACCGAGAGCCTCGTTGACTACACGCGCAAGAACATGAGGAACCAGTACAGCACCCTCGACGACTTCATCAAGAAGTGGAACAGCGAGGACCGGAAGGCGGCCATCTGCGAGGAGCTGGAGAAGCATGGCGTCTTCATCGAGCAGCTACGCGACCAGACGGGGCGCGACGACCTGGACGACTTCGACCTCCTCTGCCACATCGCCTATGACGTACCGGCCATGACCCGCAAGGAGCGGGCGCAAGCGGTAAAGGATAGCGGC
>CADBRF010000176.1 GCA_902796975.1 uncultured Coriobacteriaceae bacterium | reverse complement strand
TACGACGCCTTCACGCGAGACGGCAGCATGACGCTCGCGAGCGCGGCGGATATAGACGAGCTCAGGAGCGAGCTCTCCGCGATGACAAGCGACCGCGATAGCTGGATAAAGAAATACAAAGCCTTAAAAGCCGAGTACGAGGCCTACAGGGCGGCACACTCTGACGACACCACGGGAGGCGATGCCGCATGACGATGGAGCTCATCACCGGCCACGCCGGCAGCGCCCACGTCTCTGGCGCGGACGCGGGTGACCTGATTGCCGGCATCGTCGGCAGGGACTCTTACACCATAGGAGAGCCCCCCTCGCTGACCATGGACGGCGCGAACTCGCTGAAAATCGGCCCCTGCTCCATTGTCGTCCAGGGCAGGCACATCAGAATCACGGACGCCGAGACCCTGGCGCTCCAGAGCGGCACCCAGAGCGCCTACCGCAAGGACATCGTCTATCTATGCTATCGCATGGCGCAGGACACGCATGTGGAGTCCGCTGCGCTCTCGGTCGCAACGGGCACCGCGGCGGCATCGCTCGACGCCGCGGCCGACCCGCAGACGGAGTTCTCGAGCGCCTCCATCCTCGACGGGGTGGAGTCCGCCGACATCCCCATCTGCCGGGTCAACGTGAGCGAGCTCGCGCCGAAACCGGAATGGTTGCTGCCCACAATCATGCCGATATCGCGGAAGTCATACATCGCGACCCAGTGCAAGCCAATATCGTCAATCAAGACAGGCGACTGGATTGATGCTCCAGTCTACGCGAAATGGGGATATGGCGATTTGTCAGTTGATGACACCGGAGCCGTCCTCTGCGGGCGTGACGGTGCCGTGATGGTAAGTGCAGGCATTTTCCTGCGGGGAAGTACGGCCGGCAGGGATAAGCAGCTCCGCATCTCCCGGAAGAAGCCGGACGGGACGACAACGGAAATCGCCAACGTAGTCTCATCCATCCCACATATTGTTGCTCCGACGAGCCTCATAGATGTCGAGGCCGGAGACAGGATTGTCCTCTCCATCGGCATCTGGAGCGAGTCGGGCGACTCACTCCGTGATGAGGTATTCAACCGCCTCTTCGTGAGCTACATATGCTAGAGCAGATAATCGCATCTACGCTCGAATGGGTGATTATCGGAATGCTCGGAGCGGTGCTGGCTGGCAGCAAGCGGGTAGTGCGCATGCTCGACCAGACCACGAGGGCCTGCAAGAGGCTCACCCGCTCCGACCTCGTCGCCCGCTACAAGGAGTGCCGCGACAACGGCTTCTGGATGAGCGACGAGCGTAAGCGCGAGTGGCTCGACGACTACGCCGAGTACATGGCCATGGTCGGGCAGAACGGCTACATAGAGGACCTGAAGAGGCAGATATCCGAGATGCCGACGCATCCGGAGGACTAGGAGGCTGATATGGACTACGGGATCATGGAGGCGTGGCAGGAGCGGCTCCTCGAGGAGCGCGACGAGCTGCGCGGCCGCCTCGAGCGGCTCAACTTCACCATCGGCAGGCGCAGGGCCGGCAGGCTCGAGTACGAGCCGCTCTGCCCCATGGACACGCTCGTCGAGCAGCGCGACCTCATGCGCGACTACCTGATGGTGCTCGAGGAGCGCATCGGAGCCGAGCTCGACGTCAAGGACAGGAGATAGCATGGGCAGGCTGAAGGTTCCGGGCTTCGTCCGCGCGGCACTCATCCGCGCGGCGCACACCGCCGGGCAGACGCTCGTCGGCACGATCGGGGCGGCGACGCTGCTCTCCGACGTCAACTGGGGCGTCGTGGCGAGCGCGACCGCGCTGGCCGCCATCGTCTCGTTCGTCAAGAGCCTGGTCGCCGGCCTCCCGGAGGTCGACGAGCTCCCGGAGGGGAGCGAGGGCTGATGCCGAGCATCGCGAGGTTCTGCCGCCTAATGCGCTGCTACTGCGAGGAGCTGTCGGTCGGATACGACCAGTCGAACCGCTGGGACGTGCGGGACGGTGGGGAGACCGACTGCTCCGCCCTCGTCATCCACTGCCTGAGGGAGGCCGGCTTCGACACCGGCTCGGCGAGCTGGACGGGCGACATGGCGGACGAGCTCTGCGCCCATGGATGGCGCCGTGTGCGACCGGATGGAAACCCGAAGAAGGGCGACATCATCCTCAACGAGGCGCACCACGTCATCGCCTGCATAGACGACGACGGCACCTGCGCCTGGGCGTCCATCGACGAGCGCGGCAGGGCCAGCGGAGGCCAGGCCGGCGACCAGACCGGCCGCGAGACCAGGATAGGGCCCTACTACGTCTACAGGCACGGCTGGGACTGGTACCTGCGGTACGGATCCGGCGAGAGCGAGCCGGCGCGCGAGAGCGGAGGGAAGATGAAGAGGGAATGGTGGTCGCCCATCGTGGTGGCCGTCGGAGACAGGGGAGAGCTTGTCGGGCTCGTCCAGAGGACCCTCAACGACAGGGGATACGGCTGCGGCGAGGCGGATGGCATCTTCGGCGGCAACACCCTGCGCGCGGTGAGGTCCTTCCAGAGCGCGAAGGGCATCTCAGCCGACGGCGAGGTGGGCCCTGAGACTGCCTCCAGGCTCTTCTCCTAGCCCCTCAGGCGGCCCTCCTGCAGGGCACGAAAAGACAATAATGCCCGTTCAGGACGCATGTTCGAGGCTCGTTGCAAGGAGCGAGCCAGCTTATTTCGCCCCGAACCACACGGTTCGGGGCTTTTTTCATGCCCAAAACGTGACATGTAGCTGCCCGATTTGCCACGTGTTTCGTGATGGGGGATATAGACAGAAAAGTAATTGCTTCAGTTGATTATCGCAACATTTGCCGTGGCGAGTTTCACAGCCGCACTTTCTCAGGATAAACGCGCCGTTCGCCTTGAAGCAAACGCAAAGCCAACATTTCTGGCTTTAGGAATAGTTCAAAGTTACTGAGTTAGAAAATGCTCCGCTCCAATTGACGAGTTTGCCTACATCTAATATAACGCATCTGAAATTATTCTGGTTGGGAAGGGAGCGGGCTCATGTCGGATGTCTACTTTGCGAGTATGAAGGCGAATCCGGGAGATAGCATTCCCTCGAAATTGACGCGTTTGATGAGGGCAGCGCATATGGACGAGCTACAGCTAGAAGATAAGCTCGTCGCAGTAAAAACTCATTTTGGCGAATATGGCAACGTGACATATCTAAAGCCTGCGTACCTTCGAACCGTTTCTCGAGAAATTCGCGAACTGGGTGGCAAACCATATGCAACGGATTGCAATACTCTGTATGTGGGCATGCGAAGCAATGGCATCGACCATCTGCGATGCGCTGCAGAAAACGGCTTTAATCACGACTCCTGCGGTTGCGATATCGTTATCGGCGATGGGATTCGTGGAACAGACGAAGTCTCGCTGCCCGTTCCCAAGGGTGGCCAGCTAAAGGAGGCGCATATCGGGCGGGGAATTACCGATGCTGATGTCATGATCACCCTTACTCACGCGAAGGGGTGCCTCGCCACTGGCTTCGGCGGCGTTTTGAAGAACGTTGCAATGGGCTGTGCCTCGCGTGCTGGCAAGGCAGTCATGCACCGAGAGGGCAAGGCATTCGTTAAATCTGATTTATGCGTGGGATGCCGCCGATGCGCGAAGAGCTGTGCACAAAATGCCATCGAATTCGATGAGAGCGGCAAAGCGCATATAAACGATAATTGCTTGGGATGTTTCCATTGCTATGCGTACTGCGGGAAAAACGCTATATCGGCGAAAAGTGCCAAAAGCTTTGACTCCGTCCAATGGAAAATTGCAGAATATGCTGCTGCCGTGGTGAAGGCAATCCCTTGTTTCCATCTGGCAATTGCCATCGATATCACGCCTTCATGCGATTGCTTTACCGATAGCGATCTCCCCATTGTTCCAAATGTTGGAATGTTCGCATCTTTCGACCCGGTTGCCTTAGACCAGGCAATCGTCGACCGTATCAATGCCTCTTCCGTAGTTCCAAATTCCGTGCTTGAAGAAAAAATGACAGATGAGAATTCTGATTACTTCGATACGATTGGGCACGGTAGTCACTGGCGCGTTTGCTTTAATCATGCTGAAGAGCTGGGTGTCGGGGAACGGGCATACAAACTCATTGAAGTGCATTAGTCCAGCAAGGTTGTCTAGATAATAGTTCCCGGAGTGAAGGGGTGAGCAAGCTGCCATCCCTCCAACCTGGCATTTCTTAAGCTCAACATACGCTTGTCGGCATCGGGCGGATGTGCTGAGCTTGATGCTAATAAGAGCTGTACCCAGACTGCACCCAGACGTCTGAACGCAATAAACGACCTTCTTGCCCAAGCGGACGAAATTCGTCTCAGTCTGCCTCTCGCTCGGCGTGAGATTCGCCGAGGTAGCCGGCGCCGCAAGGGCGAGGCTGTCAATGTATTTGTTGTCCGTAGGGCCAGATGTGTGATCGAAAAACAGCTGCCCGGTAGCACATGCGCTGCATTGCGCCGGACATCCCTCTGCACGCAAACGAAGCCCCGAGCGTCTATCCCTCTACGACCTTCTTGCCGGTCATATGCTCGATCCGGAGTATGAGCGCGACGGCAAGATGACCCTCTCGCTTGAGGTGGGCCTTCACGGTCTCCGGGTCTTCGAACTTGTTATCGAACCTTTCCAGAATGCCTATGATCTCAGCGGGGTCATCGACGATACTGATTCTTCCGAAAATAACGATGCTTTTGACATCTCTCGGAAGAGCCCCAGTTGGGCTGGTCGGTGTATTGTGAAGGCAGAAGCAGGCCTTATCGCTGCGGCGGATACAGTCCAGCTTGTAGCCGCTCTTCGCGCTATGGAGAATCAGGCTGTTCGAGTCTGCATCGTAGGTGAAGTTCATGGGAAATGCATACGGATATCCGTCATCCCCGTTGACGGCAAGCGTTCCATGTTCCTCGCTGAACAGGAGTTCCTTGCATTCTTCTTCTGTCATCTGCTGTTTGAATCTTCGCATCTCTCTGAATACAGTTTCCATGTTTGTCCTCTCTGGGCGGTACTCGATATCTTGGCTTGCGTTGTACTTTGCTG
>CADBRF010000175.1 GCA_902796975.1 uncultured Coriobacteriaceae bacterium | reverse complement strand
TGTGCGTGAACTTGACTTGCCCGGCTATGGCATCGGAGGCTACAGTGTAGGGGAGGATCATGACATCATGATCGCCCAGCTGCCTGCAGTGTGCGCAGCGCTTCCTGCTAACAAGCCTCGCTATCTCATGGGTGTTGGCAACCCGACGACGCTCGTTCGCGCGGTTGCGTGCGGCGTCGACATGTTCGATTGCGTGCTTCCCACCCGCACCGCCCGGATGGGCACGGCTTTCTCGAGCACGGGGCGCATCAACATGCGCAACGCCAAGTTCAAGGATGACTTCGGGCCGCTTGACCCGACGTGTACCTGCCCGACCTGCCAGAACTACAGCCGAGCCTACCTCCGTCACCTCGTGAAGATGAACGAGATTCTCGGCGGAATCCTGCTTTCCATCCACAACATTCACTTCCTTCTCGACCTCATGCGCCGTACGCGGGAGGCTGTGGAGCAGGGCCGTTATGCCGAATTCGAGGCGGATTGGATGAACAGTCCCGCCGCCAACGATTACTAATCGATGAATCCTGCGGGGAGCCCGACTGAACGAATCCTGGCGGGAAAATCGTTCGTCGAGCTTAAAAATGGGCTTGAGTGAAGCGGTGGCTCTTCGTTGAGTTTCCATTTCGTGAACACTTGGACCCGTGGCGAAAAAGGCGGGTATCATTACAATATTGTGAGTTCATCAGCTGCGGTGGCGCCATAGCTACCCAAGCCATATGGCAAAAGGAGAAGTGGTTCGATGAAGATTGCAATTTCGCAGCTCAATCCATGTGTGGGTGATTTAGAAGGCAACTTTGGAAAGATACTTGATGCCGCGAACCTAGCATACGCAAGAGAAGCTGAAGTTCTCGTGGTTCCAGCATATGCGCTGACCGGCGCTCCGCTCGATGGTCTGATGGATTCGGATGCGTTCCTGGACGATTGCGCCAACTATATTGATCGTTTGGGGGCGGAGGCTCCCATAACCGTGCTCTTGGGTTCACTCTCTCCGTTTGCCACAGAAGACGGCGTCGCGCTCAGCCTGCCCGAGCTCTTCGCGTTGGGCGAGGGCAATGCGCAGACCTTTGGCGTTCCCATGACTGAGCCGGATACCGTTCCTCTCTACGACGATAAGGGTCTTCGCATCGGCATCGCGCTCGATGACCATTTCATGGGCAGCGCATCGTTGCCTGACGGTGGGCTTGACGTGCTGGTCGAGCTTGCAGCTGATGACGCGGGCGACACTGGTTCGGCACCAGTTGCCTGGGGCATGCTCGACCGCCAGAAGGAGGTCGCTCGGGCAAATCATGCTTGGTTTGTTTCCGTCAATCTCTGCGGTGCGGCAGATGATATCGTCTTCGCTGGGAACTCCCTGGTCATCACGCCGGAGGGGGAGTTGCTCCATGCAAGCCCTCTCGACGAGGAGGACTTCTTTGTCTTCGACACGAGCCAGCACCCAGCGGAAACCCCCATCAGGCCTGTTATGCTCCAGCTTTCCAGCGATGAGATCATCTGGACCATGCTCAAAACGGGAACGCGCGACTACATCCTCAAGAACAAGTTCACCGATGTCGTGCTGGGGATTTCCGGCGGCATCGACTCTGCAGTTGTCTCCACGCTCGCGGTTGATGCTCTTGGGCCTGAGCATGTCCACGGCGTCCTCATGCCCAGCCAGTATTCCAGCGATGGCTCCATCACGGACGCTGAACAGCTCGCCGAGAATCTGGGAATCGAGACAGTTACCCTGCCCATCTCCGTGCCCTTCGAGGCCTTCAAGGAAGTGCTCGGGGAAGCATGCGGCGGAGAGGTTACAGGCGTGACCAGCGAGAACCTTCAGGCCCGCATCCGCTGCCTCTATCTCATGGCGCTTTCAAATGCCCATGGATGGATTGTCCTCAACACAGGCAACAAATCTGAATCCGCCATGGGCTTTTCCACGCTTTATGGAGACACGGTGGGCGCGTATGCTCCCATTGGCGATGTCTATAAGACTGAGGTCTACCGCCTCGCGCGCTGGCGCAATACCGTGTCGCCTGTCATTCCAGAGGCCTGTATCACCAAGGCTCCGAGCGCAGAGCTCTATGAAGGGGCAAAAGACCAAGACCGCCTTCCTCCTTATGATGCGCTCGACAGCTTGCTCTTCGACCATATCGAGGGTAATTTGGGTGCTGGTGCCCTCCGCGAGGCGGGTCATGCTCCAGAGCTTGTTGAAGAGGTTCTGCCCAAGGTTCAGGCAAACGAGTACAAGCGCAGGCTCGAACCCATGGCGCCGGCTGTGAGCATGTGCCTCCTCAACGACGAGCGCAACTGGCCTATAACCAACGGCTGGGTGGACCATTCATAACGCCTTCGACGTGCTGGAAAATAGAAAACCGCAGCGTACCGGAGGGAAGTGTGGGAATTAGCTGGTTCGTTTCTCAACCGCCACGCTACCTGCGGAAATACGCGCTACAATAAGCACGTATGTGTCTCGAAGACAGTGTCCTACGAGAAAGGAAGTACTATGCCGCAGATTACTCGCGAAAATGTGCACGTTCCTGCTGATGTTATGCCGGAGTTTCGCGAAACCTACATTGATAACTACATGGCTGCCACCCGTGGTACGGGCAGGCTCATGCTCTTCGCTTGCGATCAGAAGGTCGAGCATCTCAACAAAGATTTCTATGGTGAGGGCATCGATATCTCCGATGGAGACCCAGAGCATCTCTTCCAGATTGCCGACCAGGGCGTCATCGGTGTTATGGCTGCTCAGCGCGGCCTTGTCGCTCAGTATGCGCCTGATTACCCCACCATCAACTATCTGGTGAAGATGAACTCCAAGACCAACCTGGTCAAGACTGCCCAGCAGGATCCCTATTCTCCGCAGCTTACCGACCTCGGTGCTGTGCTGGATATGCGCGATGCGGGTGTCAACATCGTTGGCATTGGCTACACTATCTACCTAGGTTCCGAGTTCGAGGCTCAGATGATGTCCGAGGCAGGCGAGCTCATCGCTGAGGCCCATGCCAACGGCCTTATCGTCGTCCTGTGGATTTACCCCCGCGGCGCCGCCGTCAAGGAGGAGAAGGAAGCCTCCCTCATCGCCGGCGCAGCTGGCGTTGCTGTGTGCCTGGGCTCCGATTTCGTCAAGGTCAATCCGCCTACTGCAACCGAAGAGCAGACCAGCGCCGAGCTGCTCGCCATTGCAAGCCGCGCTGCTGGCCGCACGGGCCTCGTCTGCGCAGGTGGTTCCAAGAAGGATGCCAAGGAGTTCCTCACCGACCTCTACGACCAGATTCACGTCGGCGGTGCTGACGGCAATGCAACGGGTCGCAACATCCACATGCGCAGCCTGGACGAAGCAGTTCGCCTGACCAAGGCTATCAGTGCAATCACCCTCGCTGATTACGATCCCGAAGAAGCCTTTGATGTCTATGAGGGCAAGGAGAACTTCGTCATCTCCGACGGCGAATAATCCACCAAATTCATAGCAGCGT
>CADBRF010000174.1 GCA_902796975.1 uncultured Coriobacteriaceae bacterium | reverse complement strand
CTAGCCCTGCGGAGAAGAGACCCGGTAGCCCGGCGCGCCAACTTTCCATGTCAGGTACGTTGTACCGCGTGGAAATTCACGAGTCTGCACAAGCTGAAAGCAAAATCGTTGGCAGCTGAGGTGCCAGCCGCGGCAACGGGGAATATTTCTCTAGCCATTTCCCGTTTTTATGCTATGATTCTTTCTCGCGCGTATAAGCGCCATGCGGGCGTGGCGGAATGGCAGACGCGCTGGCTTCAGGTGCCAGTGGGGATTACTCCCCGTGGAGGTTCAACTCCTCTCGCCCGCACCATTCAATCTTTTCGGGTTGGCTCAAATTGCCAGCCCGTTTTTTATTTTTCGAGCACCCAACTGCGCAAACGAAAAACCGGTATTTGCCCGGTCTTTTTGATAGATTCTCGGGGTAGTTTTGGATAGATATTTCCCCTTATGCTCTTCCGCATGAGCATAGTGATTTCGCATAGCACAGCCTTCCAATACTGGATCCGCACCGGAAACACATCTCCGGGAAAGCCAAGAGACCCCAGATTTGCACCCTTACCCATCCCCGAATCGCAGTATGAATTCGCGTTTGTCAACAGAGCACCCAAACTCGACAATGCGACTCGGCATGAGCTCGATGTGTTGGGCATCAGCACCGATGGTCTCCATTTCACCGTTTTCGACAACAGCATGCGGAGGACAATAAAAGGGACGCATTGTCACGTAGAGAATGTTCGGCTTCCGCCTGACTCAATTTATCGAATCAGCGAAAACGTCTACATTACATCCCCTGAGCTTACATTCCTGCAGATTTGCTCGGATGTCTCGCTCTCTCACGAGAAGCTCGTCTTCATTGGATATACCCTTTGCGGCAACTACGCGCTCGTCCCCAATAAGAATGGGAAAACCGACCTCATTCAAGACATCTCACGAACAGACGTTGAGAGAACGAGACTGTATCTGGATGAGGTCACCGGGATAAACACGGGTGCAAGAAAGCTTCCGCGTGGAATACACACAGCGAGACGAGCGCTGAAATATGTTCTCGGGTCAGTGGAGTCACCGTTGGAAGCGCAGACGGCAATCCTCGTATTTCTCCCATTTGCAATGGGTGGGGGAGCTGCCGGCAAACCGGAGTGTAACGGGATTATCAAACTGCCGGAGAAGCTCATGCGAGGAACCGGGCGCTCTCATTTTCGAGGCGATTATCTCTTTCGAGAAGAAAAACTTGTTATAGAAGTTAACGGAGCAATACATGCCAACCCATGCAATGTGGTTCGCGATGCCGAAAAGTACAACGCCTTATCTCGAGGCGGCTATGACATCATCCTGGTTTCGAAAAAGCATGTCTACGACCCAAAGCAAACCGACATTCTTATTGACCAGGTGCGGAAATCCTTGCACTTGCATGATCGTCCGCGCCCCACAAATTTCAAAAGCAAGCAGGCATTCTTGCGCCGAGAGATTGGCATCAATTGGTGAGGGAGGCATCCGTCTCTTTCTGCCTTCCATGGCTACCAGAGATTTCAAAGAGATGTACATTTAGACGATTTTCTGCCCAAGTTTTTCCGCCTGGACGAAAAATTCTTTAAATGCACATCTTTCCCAAATCGGGCGTCTATCACAGGCGTGGGGCCAAGCTACCTATCAGGGATTTTCTTGCAATAGAGACGGCTTGCTACTTCGCATTTTGCTTTCACATGTACATTTAAGGGAAATTTCGTCGCCTCAAAATTTCCCGGGCATTTTCCGCGTTAAATGTGCAGTTTTCGCCGCCGGTGTAGAGGGCGGCGGATGCCGAAAACCCGCCAGATGCGCGCCAACGTATTGGGCGTGTGTTTCCGCCAAGATCAGAGAAGCATGGGGGTGTGACGGTACGCTGCCAGTAGGATAGGCCGACAGAACTTGAGTTGAAAACTACATGTCGCAAAGAAGAACGAGCGTGTGGAAAGAGCAAAACAGAGCATGTGTGCAGGGCACTTTCCGCTCGGACAGATTCCGACGAAATTCACCCCTCCGAGCACCCCTCGAGAGGTATCCCGTCGTATAATCGTCTCACTCGAAATATAGCTTTAAACGTGGAAACGAGAATAAGTGTCTGAGGATCTCATCCTTGACCGCTATCGCCCCATCAGCATCGCGGGCGAGGGCGGCAGCGGCACAGTTCAAATATGTTGGGACACGCGTATCCAGCGCCGGGTCGCCATCAAACGCATTCCTCTCATCCAGACGGACGAGCGGGCAGGCGCGCCCGTGCCCGGACTTGCCGAAGCTCGAACGGGAGCAATGCTCAGCCACCCCTCCATCGTCTCCGTCATCGACTTCGAGGTTACAGACAACGAGGCGCTTCTCATCATGGAAGCCATCGAGGGGCCAACCGTCGCGCAGCTCATCGCCAACGATGAAGAGCATATGCTGAGCCTCGACGTCATCGCAGCGATTACCGATGCCGTGGGAGACGCTCTCGATTTCGCGCACGAGAACCAGGTCCTGCATCTGGACATCAAGCCCGAGAACATCCTCATCGACATGAACGGGCACGTGAAGGTGAGCGACTTCGGCATTTCAGAGCTTGCGGACATCCAGGGGTTTGGGCAGGCAAGTGGCGGCACGATTGGCTACATGCCTCCCGAGCAGATGGAAGGCACCGACCTCGACCAGCGATGCGACGAATTCGCCTTCGCCCTGGTTGTCTATGAAATGCTCACCGGCAGAGCACCGTTCGTCGCCTCCAGCTTGGAGACAAGCGAGCGTCTCATGGACCGTTTTGACGTGGCGGCACCGAGCTCGCTTCGCACTGACATCTCTCCAGAGATCGACGACGTGCTCTTTTCCGCCTTCGACCCCAACCGCGAAGAGCGCTTTGAGACCATTCTCGATTTTCTCGACGCAATCATGCCGCTGCTGGGCAATGTGAAACAAGGCACCGCAGAACTGAAACAGCTCGCCCGCGCCACTCAAGACATGGACGAAGACTATAACGGCGCACCGGATGCATCGGTCTGGGATCGCATTCCGCAGAGGGCAGTCACCGTTCTGGGGAGGGCAGTCTGCGCCTGCATATGCATGTGGATTAGCGTCGTGGGGCTTACGGCATTTGGCGTGTTGAGCATAGAGATCGCCCTCGCGCTGGGCCTCATCCCCGCAGCGCTGGCTGCCATCTGGCCACCAGTCGGAGGGCTCGTCGCTCTCGTCGTCCTCTCTGCTGGCATGGTCGCCGCTCCCGGCGTTGCACCTGCGCTTGGCATTGCGCTTATCGCCTGCGCGATTGCCTGGTTTGCGGCAACCGTCCACACCAGCACCGCGAACGTGAACTGCATGCTTTCTGCCGCCCCCCTCGGGCTCGCCTTCCTCACGCCGCTCACCCCGCTCATCTCGGGGTTCGTGCTCCCACCGGTCAAGGCGATCGTCGCCACGGCCATGAGCTGCGTGCTGGTTGTCACCCTGGGAATCGCAACCCAGGGAAGCCCGCCCTTACTGCACGTCAACACCTTCATGCCGATGAGCGCGCCAGAAGGAGGCACTGACCCGAACATGCTGGCGGCAAACATCCTGGGGCAGCCAAATCTGTGGATTTTGTCGCTCGGATACGTTTTGTCTGCATTTTCGATGTCTCTTCTGTGTTCACGTCGCACAAGGGTATTATCGATACTTGGTGTTTTATGCGCAGCAGCCATCATGTGCCTGGCAGTCATGGGGCCGATGCGTTTGCAAATGGGCGCTTGGGTTGCGCCTGGAGCCCAGTGGACAGGTTCTCTGCTTGCTTCGCTGGCGATTATGTTAGTTATCTGCGCTCTTGGGGCGCCGTATAGGAAGGTAGATTGATATGGGTCTGTTCTCCCGTTTCGAGAATAAAGCAGAAGATATCATCGAAGGCGGCGGCAAAGGCGGCATCGAGCCCGTCAAGATTGCCAAGCGCGCCTACAAGGAGATGCAGCGAGAGAAGATGGTTGGCGTAGGACATGAGTATGCGCCTACCCTCTATAACGTGCTCGTATCCACTCAGGACGATGCCCGCATGAGCGGGTACTACCCTTCCCTGGCGGGCCAAATCGAGACCTACCTCACGGGCCGCGCTGAATCTTCGGGCCTCATTTTCGACTGCCCTCCCCTCGTCCGCTTTATCGTGGACGACACGCTCAAGCACGGCCGTTTCGACATCATCGCCGAAAACGTGAGCCCGCAGATCATTGACGAACTCCGCAAGGAAGAGATGGAGCACTACGGCATCGAGGCTCCGAGCAGGGGACCACGCACGCCAGAGCCCCCAGCTCCCGAGGCCTACATGCCGGAAGACGCGTTTGAGCCTTCGGATGCCTTCGCGCCGTCCAGCGCCCCCGTCGCGGAAGAGCCTGTGCCCGCTTCCGAGGACTACTACACCCCCACCTCTGCAGACGAGCCTTGGGGCGAGACCAGCGAGCCAGCAGATGACTTCGCGGGCAGCGCCGTTGCAGCTGCCGCACCAGTGGCGGCACCAGTGCCCGAACCGGCTCCTGCTCCCGCGCCCGAGCCAGAGCCCGTGATGCCCGCAGCCGTTGCTCGCCCTGTAGCGGTTGACGAAGACGCCAACGAGACGGTGCTTCTCAACGCGGTTCCCGAGCAGCCCCCTGCGGCGGCTCTCTACGACTACACCACGCTCCAGCGCTACCCGCTCCAGGGCACGCGCGTTGTTATCGGCCGCGGCACCTCCTGCGACATCATCATCAACGATCCGAGCGTCTCCCGTCACCATGGCGAGATTCTCCGCGACGAGAACGGCTGGCTCATCCGCGACACCGGCTCCACGAACGGAACCAGGGTCAACGGGGAGCATGTCAACCAGAGCCGCATCTACAACGGCGATGTGCTCGGCCTCGGTGCAGTTCAGCTCGAATTCCAGGAAGGCTAAATCGTGGTCGACATCCTGCTATTGGCAGGTAGGCTCGCGCTTGTCGCGTTGCTCTACCTCTTTCTCTTCGCAGCTATGCGTACGGGCATTGGCCTCGTGAAGGGGCAGAACAAAAAAGTGAAGTCGTGGACCGTTACCGTCGAAAAGGGCCCGAAGACGCTGCGTGGCGTTCGCATCGTGGTCAACGGACCTATCATCGTCGGCCGCGCACCCGGGGCGGATATCCTCATCCCCACCGGCTACGTTTCCGGCCGCCACGCCCGCTTCTCCCTTGTGGGGACAAGCCTCATGGTCGAGGACCTCAACTCGACCAACGGGACGCTGCTCAACGGCAAGCCCGTACATGAAATGACTGCCTGCTCCGCGGGAGACACCGTGACAGTGGGCAATGTAGACATCAAGATTGGACGCGCATGAGTTCCAAGCAGAACAATCAGATTCCACAGATATACGGGGCGCTCACCGATGTGGGCAATATCCGCAGCCACAACGAAGACAGCTTCGTTGCGGAGACCCCGCTTTTCGTAGTTGCCGATGGCATGGGCGGGCATGAGGCAGGCGAGGTCGCAAGCGAGATAGCGGTCAACACTATGCTCGAGCACGTGCCCGAAGGCCCCAACGCGCAAGAGCTCGCTGAAGCCGTCTGCATGGCAAACCGCGCCGTGCTGAGGGGTGCCGCCGATGGCACGGGCAAGCCCGGCATGGGCACGACCATGACGGCGGCCCTCATCTATGGCAACCATCTCGTCATCGCCCAAGTGGGCGATTCACGCGCATACCTCCTGCATCACGGCAAGCTCCAGAAGCTCACCCGTGATCACTCCCTCGTCGCCGACCTCGTCGAGCAGGGCCGCATTACCGAGGAAGAGGCGCGCTACCATCCCCAGCGCTCCGTCATCACGCGCGCTCTGGGAAGCGACCCGAACATGCGCCCCGACACCTATTCTCTGCAGGTCGAAGAGGGCGATCGTCTGCTCCTCTGCTCTGATGGCCTCTCCAGCATGGTCACCGATGACGTCATCGAGGCGATTCTCGTCAACGCCGCAGACCCCAACCGCTGCTGCAGCGCCCTCGTCGCCGAGGCCCTTGCCGCTGGCGGTTTGGACAACGTGACCGTTGTCGTGGTCGACCCGCTCCGCAAGCTCCCCGAGAGCGAAGAGGACGTGGTCACCAAGGGCAACCGCCGCCGCGCCGCCAAAAAGGAGCACAAGCGCGCGCCCATCCTCTGGGCCATCGCGTTTGCAGCGATCCTCCTCATCGCCGGTTTTGGAATCAGCTCCTATATCAACCACTCCTACTTCCTCATCGCGGAGGACGGAGTAGTGTGCATCTACCGTGGCCTGCCTGGTAGCTTCATGGGCATCCACGCCTCCTGGCTCGAGGAGAAGACCGATGTCCCGACTGATGTGCTCGCACCTACCACGGCATCGAGACTCGAAAACGGCATCTCCGTCGATTCTCTCGACGAGGCGCAGAACCTTATCCAGTCCTACCGGGAAACCGCAGGGCTTGCCCCCGCTAGTACCGACACGCTTGAAGCAACCCCTGCCCAGCCGAGCACCAGCAACACTGGGCAGTCCAGCACCACCACGCAGCAATAGAGGAGCAGCCACCCCCAATGCAAGCTCGTCGTAACACAGAACTCTGGCTTCTCATAGCAGCAGCGCCCGTTTTGCTGCTGCTCTTCGCCATGCTGCTCGTGAACGCTAACACCGAGCTGACGGTTACGTCCTTTGCCGTGCCCATCGCCCTCATCGCTTCGTTCTTCGTTGCCCATATCGTCCTCCGCAGCTACGCGAAGGGCGCCGATCCAGCACTTCTTCCGCTTGCCTTTGCCATATGCGGCATCGGCATCTGCTTTGTGCTGCGCCTAGCACCTGATGATGCGCCCGGGCAGATAGCGCTCATGATCATCGGCGTTGCTCTCATGGCGGCAACGGTTATCCTCGTGCCCTCGCTAGAGAAAATCGGCGAATACAAGTACACCTGTCTGCTCATCGCTCTCATTCTCCTGCTCATGCCCCTCATCCCGGGGCTCGGCCACGAGGCGAACGGCTCGCGCATCTGGATTCGCATCGCTGGCTTCTCCTTCCAGCCGGGAGAAATCGCCAAGATATTCCTCGTGCTCTTCCTGGCGTCCTATCTGGCGGAAAACCGCGAGATGCTCTCTGTGTTCAGGTCCACTCGCATAGGCATCAAGCTGCCAGATTTTCATACCCTCATGCCACTCCTGGCCATGTGGGCAGTCTCCCTTCTCATCGTCGTCTTCGAAAAGGACCTGGGCAGCGCGCTTCTCTGCTTCGGCATCTTCCTCGCCATGCTCTATGCAGCAACAGGAAGGCTCTCCTACATCTTCATCGCCCTTGCGCTCGTTGCCGTGGGTGCTTTTGGCCTCTACACCATCTTCGACCACGTGCAGGTGCGTATCGCCATCTGGCGCGACCCCTTTGCCGACCCTTCGGGTACGGGCTACCAGCTGGTACAGTCGCTCTACTCCGTTGCCGACGGCGGCATGTTCGGAACAGGCATCGGACGCGGCATGCCCACGCTCATCCCCGAGGTCCAAAACGACTTCATCTTCTCCGCCATCGCCGAGGAGATGGGCCTGCTCGGCGCGGCCGGCGTCATCATCCTCTTCATGCTCTTCGCAGTGCGCGGCCTTGCCACGGCTGCTCGTGCCAAGAGCGATGTCGCAGCCTTCACGGCAGTCGGTCTCACTGCTTCCATCTGTCTTCAGGCCTTCATCATCATTGCCGGCGATACGGATTTCATCCCTCTGACAGGCTTGACCCTCCCCTTCATGAGCCTGGGTGGGTCCTCGCTCCTCTCGAGCTTCATCATCCTCGGCCTCCTGCTCCGCGCAGGCGACGAGGGCACGGGTCTCGAAACGGAGATGACCACCACCATAAGCTTCAGCAAGGTGGGTGGCTCCGGCGTTCTGGGACGCGCAGCCCTGGGCAAGCGTCTCACCATCCTCATCACCTTCTTCGCTATTCTCTTCGCGCTGCTCATCGCCAACCTCACCTACCTGCAGGTTTTCAAGGCGCAAGAGCTCCAGACCATGCCCGGCAATAACCACACGCTCATCAAAGAGGCAGAGCGCGAACGTGGCGCCATTCTCACCTCCGATAACATCGTGCTCGCCAAGTCCGTTGAAAACGAGAACGGCACTTTCACGCGCGAATATCCCGAGGGCACGCTCGCGTCGCACGTGGTGGGGTACTTCTCCCAGCGTTTTGGTGCATCTGGCGTCGAGGCGTCCATGAACCAGACGCTCGTGGGAGACCAGAACTTCGCCACCGTGGGAGATGCGCTTCGTTCCTACGCGGGCATGCAGACGAGCGGAAACGATGTCCGCCTCACTCTCAACGCCGAAATCCAACGTGCCGCTGAGTCCGCCCTCGCTGGCCATAAAGGTGCATGCGTCGTGCTTGACACCAAGACGGGTGCCGTGCTCGCCGAAGTCTCCGCCCCCACCTACAGCGCAGGCGACGTGGAAGACCTTCTGGGCAGTTCAGACACGAGCGGCTCGCTCCTCAACCGCGCGACCTCCTCGCTTTACGCTCCCGGTTCTTCCTTCAAGACCGTGACGCTGGGTGCAGCTCTCGACACCGACACTGTCTCTGCAGATTCTCTCTATGACTCGCCCTCGGAAATCGAGATTGGCAATGCCCCCATCACCAATTACCACGAGGCGGAGCACGGCACCATCACCGTGGCACGTGCAACCGAGGTTTCTTCGAACACAGTGTTCGCGCAGATCTCCGACCAGCTTGGGGCAGATAAGCTCGTCTCCTACGCCGAGAAGTTCGGCTTCAATAACGACGACCTTGCCCAGGACTTCTCGCTCACCGCTTCGCTCATGCCCGATCCAAATGAGATGACCGAGTGGGAAACGGCGTGGTCGGGCGTCGGCCAGCCCGTCGGCGAGCATAAGAGCCCTGCCGGCCCGCAGGCAACGCCCATGCAGATGGCCGTTGTCATGGCAGCCATCGCCAATAACGGCACCGTGCTCAAGCCCTATATCGTCGACTCCGTCCTCTCGTCTTCGGGCGAGATCATCTCCACTACGTCTCCGCAGATTCTCGGGCAGGCGATTTCCGCAAGCGCCGCCCAGGAAGAGCAGGAAATCCTCAAGGGCGTTGTGGAAGAAGGCTCAGGCACCGCCGCCAACGTGGGTGGCGCGACCGTCATGGGCAAAACCGGCACCGCCGAAACCAATAACGAAAACTCGGACGCCTGGTTCGTGGGCACTGCAACCGCAAACGGCAAGAGCGTGACCGTTGCCATCCTCATCGAACAGGGCAACAGCGGCGGCGAAGTTGCCGCACCACGTGCGGGCAGCGTGTTCGAGGCAGCACTCGAGGCATTGGGGGCACTCTGATGAAGCATAAGCAATGGAGTAGCCCGCCTTCCCGAACCGTTCTCAATTTCAGGCTGAGAAGACTCCCTCTGGCAGAAGCGTACGGCGCAGCAGCCAAGCGACGCATATGAGGGTTTTTACAGATTGCATTGAGCGCTAGACCGCAGAGTGACGGTCATTGGTTAGAATGTTTGAAATGCGCGCTTCGCGTGTACGAAGGACAGGAGCGAGAGAGTGGCACAGAAAATATACGGCAGCCGGTATCAGGTGACCGAGAGGATCGGCATTGGCGGCATGGCTGAAGTCTACAAGGCCATCGACACCACCCTTGGACGTACTGTCGCTGTGAAGGTGATGCTTCCGCAGTATGCCGCGGATGCCAACTTTGCGGCGCGATTCAGGCAGGAGGCACAGGCAGCTGCCAACCTCTCCAGCCCCTATATCGTCAATATCTACGACTGGGGCCGCGACCAAGATTCCTATTACATCGTCATGGAATACGTACGCGGAACCGACCTTAAGACAGCAATCCAGCAGCGTGGGCGCATCCACCCGCGCAAGGTCGCTGAGATTGCCTCCCAGGTGTGCGAGGCCCTCTCCGTTGCCCATGGCTACGACATCATCCACCGCGATATCAAGTCCGCCAACATCATGGTCCGCCCCGATGGCAACGTGAAGG
>CADBRF010000173.1 GCA_902796975.1 uncultured Coriobacteriaceae bacterium | reverse complement strand
CGCCGTGCATTGCCCCGTTATCTCGAGCGCCTTCCCACTCGAGTGAGATGAGCGCGGCACCTCGGGCTGCCTGCGCCTCCAGCGCCTCCGTGGGCACATGCTGCAGATGCTGCATTTTGGAGTGCACGCCCGCGGCGCACCACTCCTGCGTGCTGCCGAAATCACCAGTTGGATTTTTCTCGAACAATCCAACGCGCGTGCAGTGGTAAGCGCTTCCCAGGCACTCGAGCAGTCTCGCCACAGATTCGTTGGGGTTACCGGACGAGGTCACGGAGGCAAGTGCGTCGTCAATGAGCCTTTCGTGAAGAAGGAGCCGCTGGACTTGGGTGTTCGTGGGTGCAGTCATCTCGAGCCAATCAAATCGTTACCAGCTCTGCATTATACCCCGCCGCAATGACCAGCGAGAACCGACCCCGCGGCGGCGATGGCGATGACCAGCGAGAACCGACCCCGCGGCGGCGATTGCAATGACCAGCGAGAACCGACCCCGCCGCCCCGACCCCGCTGCCCGTACGCTGTCCCCGCTGCCCGCAGACCGCCCCCGCAGCTGGCAATTTGCCCCTCGAGCGGCTATTATGTCAGCTCGGCTACCTTGGGATGGGGCCTTTTTCTGCTGTCAACTGTTACGGGATTGTATGGACGTCGTATTAAAAGCTATCGCCAGCGTGCTCTCGCTCATCGTTCAACCTTGTTATGACCTCACCGGAAACTGGTGGATTTCCATCCTCCTCTTCACCTTGATAACCAAAGTGATCTTGATGCCCATGGCGCTGTGGGTGCAGAAGAACAGCATCGTCATGGTTCAGCTCATGCCCGCTCTCAACCGCCTCAAGGTCAAGTACTTCGGCGATCGTGAGACCATCGGCGAAAAGCAAAACGCGCTCTACAAAGAGAAGCACTACCATCCTATGCTCAGCCTGATTCCTCTGGCAATCCAGATCATCATCCTGTTCGGCCTCGTCGACGTCATCCACGGCATCACCGACAACGGCGCGCCTGGCACGGAGTTCCTCGGCATGGTCCCCATCGAAGACGGCGGCCTGTCCTGGCTCATGCCCCTGTTTGCCGGTCTGTCCGCAGTCGTGATGGGCTTCGCGCAAAACCGCATCAACCCGCTGCAACGCGAGCAGTCCACAGCCGAGAAGAACATGACGAACGGCCTGTCCATCGCATTGTCGCTGTTCCTCGGCGTGTTCGTCGCGGGCGGCATGGCCTTCTATTGGGTCTGCTCCAACCTCTCTGCCATTTTGGTCCAGGTCGTTTGCAACATCTGCATCAAACCCAAGAAGTACATCGACTACGACGATCTCAACGCAAGCCGCGACGAGCTGGAAAAGCTGCAGTCACTTGGCAAGGAAAAGACCAAGTGGTACAAGCACAACCCGCTTGCCAAGCGCGAGAAGCACGACTACAAATTCTTCTTCAACTCTGTGAACAAGCACATTGTTTTCTACTCCGAGGGAAGCGGCTTCTACCGTTACTACAAGGGTGCGATCGAGTGGCTGCTCGCCAATTCCGACATCCGCATCCACTACATCACCAACGACCCTGACGATCAGATCTTCGAGATCTCGCGTGAGCATCCGCGCATCTTCCCGTATTACATTGGCGAGAAGAAGGCCATCACGCTCATGATGAAGATGGATGCAGACGTCGTCGTCACCACGCTCGAGGACCTGGATACCTACTACATCAAGCGTTCGTACGTGCGCAAGGACATCGAGTACGTGTTCATGTTCCACCACATGTCGAGCACGCACCTCGTGGCACAGAAAGAGGCGTACGACCACTACGACACGATTCTGTGCGTGGGCCCGCATCAGGAGAAGGAAATCCGAGCCGCCGAGAAGCTCTATGGGCTCCCCGAGAAAAAACTCGTCGAATGCGGCTATGACCTGCTCGACAAGACCATCGAGTCGTACGAGGCGCTCGACAAGGCGGAAAACAGCAAACCAGTCGTGCTCATCGCGCCGTCGTGGCAGGAGGACTGTATCCCCGATTCCTGCATCGACGACATCATCAAGCCGCTGCTCGGCGGCGACTACCAGATTGTCGTCCGCCCGCATCCCGAGTACGTCAAGCGCTACCGACCGCGTTGGGATGCGATTATCGAGCGTTATGCGGGCGTGCCCGAAGACCAGCTCAGGTTCGATGATTTCCGCACCAACACGTCCATCTATTCGTCCGACGTCATGAT
>CADBRF010000172.1 GCA_902796975.1 uncultured Coriobacteriaceae bacterium | reverse complement strand
TCATCTACCACATAGACGCCATTCACGATGGCATCGCCGTTCTCAGGCGGGTCGAGTTTGTCTGCGGTAAGGGTGTAGCTTCCCTTGAAGCTGTAGGTTCGCGCATCCACAACGTGAAGGTCGCCGCCGGAATCGACCGTCGCTTCGATGACGTCCTGCGTGCACTCGTGGCTCTTCGACGGCGAGTCGAAGATATCGTCAACGCATCCACCAACCTCGGTGAGCAGGACGAAGCCAACGAACAGCCAGAAGATGCTTCGGCCAATGCCGCCCAGAACATTGGATGTCTTTTTTCCAGAGGACGAGCTGCGCGCCATAGAGCTACCTCCAAGAGGGTAATCTGAGCTATGGAAGCTTTATGTGAGGCAAAAAGCGTAACACGAGCCGTCATGCCTCACCGGTACACCGCCACGCCGCATGTTTCATCACGTGCCAAAATGCCCGCGAAAATGCAGGAGCGATATGCCAACTGCCCGCTAGAACTGAACCTTGACGCCAGCAGCTGCAGCAGGTTCTGCTTTGAGCGGAGCACACTCCTTCATGCCGAACATGCCGGCAAAGATAACGCCGGGAAAGGTCTGGATGGCGTTGTTGTATTTCATGACCGTGTCATTGAAGCTCTGGCGCATGTAGCTGATCTTGTCTTCTGTGTCCGTCAGCTCGTTCTGCAGCTCGATGAAATTCGCGTTCGCTTTGAGCTCCGGGTAGGCCTCGCCCACGGCGAAGAGGTTCTTGAGCGTGCCCTCGAGCGCGTTGTTTGCTTCCACCTGCTCCTCACGGGTGGTAGCGTTCATGCAGGCCGTACGGGCATCCGTCACGGCTTGAAGGGTACCGGCCTCATGCGCCGCATAGCCCTTGACCGTCTCCACGAGATTGGGGATGAGGTCAAGGCGTCTCTGAAGCTGCACCTCGATCTGCGCCCAGGCGTTATTCACGCGATTGCGCAGCTTGACGAAGTTGTTGTACATGGAGACGACAGCAACAACGAGAATGACGACGATAACCAAAACGACAATCAATGCGATGCTCATGGTGGGCTCCATTTCCCCCGTGGAAACTTTCCATTTCTAGTATACGCGAGCCGTGTTTCTTTTTCCTAAAGTGCGCAAATGCATTCGTTCCACTTTGGAGCTAATTCATGACAAGCTCGATGAGCCGAGCACCTGTGGTGTACGAGATTAAGCTTGGAAGGGCTAGCATCCACGGTGGTGCTGGCCCTCTTCTTCTGCGTTCGACGTGTGAAAGCTAGCGTGCGAAAGCTAGTCGCCGAAATAGACGACACCCTTTTCCAGGTAGCGCCGGCGGTCAATTGTTGGGTACGTCTCCCTCAGTTCCGCATAGCGGGGGCAGGTTTCGTCATGGTCGTTGAGGATGCCACAGGACTGCAGATGGGAGTAAATGGTGATGGGCCCCACATACTTGAAACCGCGCTTCTTCAGGTCTTTTGAGATTCTTTCCGAAAGTCCATTGCTTGCGGGAATCCACCCTTGGGGGTGCTTGTTGTAGACGATGGTCTTCCCATCTGTCCACGACCAGAGCCAAGCTGAGAAGCTCCCGTAGGTATCGCGCATTTTGCAATAGGCTTGCGCGTTTCCGATAACGGCATTGACCTTGGGGGCTGAACGGAGCATGCCAGGAGTTGCGAGGATACGGTCGATATCTTCCTCTTCAAACGAGGCAATCTTCTCATAGTCGAACCCGGCAAAGCAGGAGCGGAAAATCTCCCGCTTCTTCATCATCAGACCCCAGGAAAGGCCGCACTGCATGGACTCCATCATGAGATGCTCGAACATGTGCGTGTCGTCATGGACAGGCACGCCCCATTCTTGCTCATGATAGGGGCGCATGAGTTCATCCGCCTTCCCCCAGTCGCAATACGCCATCGATTCTCCCCCGCTTCCTTCGCGCCGCCGCTCTAGCCTTAGGCGAGCGCCTCGATTGTGGCTTCGACCAGCTGATAGGTGCGGATGAAGCTCGTGATGGAGAGGCGTTCCTCGGTCGTATGAACGCCCGTCATCTCCGGACCAATCGAGACAGCGTCAAGCCCCTCAATCTTGCCCGCGAGCAGGCCGCATTCCACACCCGCATGAAGCGACTGCACCTTCATCTCCTCGCCAAAGAGCTCGTGGTACTTTGCCACGAGCGTATCGCGCAGCGGAGAATTCTCGACCCATTGCCAGGCGGGATATTCTCCTGTCATCGTGCAGGAGGCACCAAAGCTGCCCGCGATCCACTTCACCTGGTCAGCAAGCGCGGCATTGGCAGAATCCACGCAGCTTCTGAGCGAGGCGACCAACTCGAGTGTGTTGCCCTCGAGCTTTGCGATGCCCCAGCTGAGCGAGGTCTCGACCATGCCCGGAATGGCATCGCTCATACGGATGACGCCGTTGGGCAGGGCCGCGAAGAGGGCAAGGACGTTGAAGGTACTCGTCTCGTCAAGTGGATTAGCACCCACCTCAAGGGGAGCATCTTCCGCGACAAGCGAAAGCGTCGGCTCGGCAATTGCATACTCCTTTGCAAGCGTCTCCCCCACCTCGCGCGCCGCAGCGATGAGAGCTGCTGGGTCTGCCGTGGCGACAAGCGCTTGGGCGCGCGGAGGAATGGCGTTCGATTTCGTGCCGCCGGCAAACGAGACAAGACGCATATCTGGGCAGGCCTCGAGGGCTTCTCGCAACACGCGGGCAAGCGCAAACGTCGCGTTGACCGGGCCCTTGTCGATTTCCGTGCCGGAATGACCACCGGAAAGGCCTTCGAGCGAGAGGAGAACTCCCGTTGCGCCTTCGACTTTCTCCCTCGTCACGTCGAGTGAGATATGCGCTTCGCTGCCGCCCGCGCATGCGGCAAGCACCACGCCCTCTTCTTCGTCGTCCATATTGAGAAGGCGCTTGCCCTTGAGCGGTGTCACGTCCAGCTCGCGGGCACCGTCCATGCCAACTTCTTCGCCAACCGTGCAGACGAACTCCAGGCGCGGGTGGACGAGTGCCTCGGAATCGAGCAGGGCGAGCGCATAGGCAACGCCGGCTCCATCGTCGCCGCCAAGCGTCGTCCCATCCGCCGTGATCCAGTCGCCATCGATGAGCAGATCAATGCCCTCTTTTGCCATATCCTTTTTGCACCAGGGTTCCTGCTCGCAGACCATATCCATGTGCCCTTGGAGGATGATGGGTTCAGCGCTCTCATGGCCCGGCGTTGCTTCTTTGATGATAATGACGTTGCCCGCATCGTCTTGATGCCATTCCAAGCTGCGGTCTTTAGCGAACTGGATTAGGTAGGCGCCAATCTGCTCCTCATGATAGGAGCCGCGCGGGATTTTCGTGATTTCCTCAAAGAACTTGAACGGAGCCTGCGGCTCAAAACCATCGAGAACGCCCATAGTCTTGCATCCTTTCATACATGCAGGCGAAAGCCCTGCATGAGCGTGGTTACCAGCATCGCCACCAGAACGTGCTCGATCTCACAACACGAGCTCGTCTCGGCTGGCATCTCTATGATACTCGCTCTTCGTTTTGGTGAACGTCTTGGATGAAGTCAGAAGATGGATGTCGAGCCCCCGCTTGCTGCAGGGATTCAAGCGAAGGTCAGGATGCAGCGCGTACGCTCAGATGCTCTGCTCTTCGGCAGTACGGTTGTTGAAGAAGTAGGAGGCGAGCGCGTGATGGACTGCCATATCGCGCTCTTCGGTATCGGGCAGAATGCCGTT
>CADBRF010000171.1 GCA_902796975.1 uncultured Coriobacteriaceae bacterium | reverse complement strand
GCGCAGCACGTAGCCACGGCCCTCGTTGGAGGGCAGGATGCCGTCGCCAATCATGAAGACGACAGCGCGGGAATGATCGGCCATGATGCGGAGGCTCAGATCGGTCTTCTCGCTCGCCCCATAGGCGACGCCCGTAAGCTTTTCGCCAACGGCTACAAGGCCACGAAGGATATCGGTGTCGAAGTTGGAGATGACACCCTGCTGAATGGCTGCCATACGCTCCAGACCGAGGCCGGTATCGATGTTCTTCTTCTCGAGCGGGACGAGGGTGCCGTCTTCCTGGCGGTCGAACTGGGTGAAGACGAGATTCCAGTACTCGAGGAATCGGTCGCAATCACAGCCGGGAGCGCAGTCTGGCCTACCGCAGCCGACTTCGGGACCCTGGTCGTAGTAGAGCTCGGAGCAGGGGCCGCAGGGGCCAGTGGGGCCGGCAACCCAGAAGTTGTCATCAGCGCCAAGGCGGGAGATGCGTTCTGCAGGAATACCGACGCTTTCCCAGATGCCAGCGGTTTCCTCATCCTCTTCGAAGATGGTGACGTAGATGCGTTCGGGGTCGAGCCCGAGAACATCAGTCGAGAACTCGAAGGCCCAGGCGCACATCTCCTTCTTGAAGTACTCGCCAAAGGAGAAGTTGCCCATCATCTCGAAGAAGGAGAGGTGACGGCCATCGGTGCCGATGATGTCGATATCGTTGGTACGGACGCACTTCTGCGCGGTCGTGGTGCCGATGTACTGCGGGTCCAGATGCTTCTGCTGGAGAAAATAGGGCTTGAACTGCACCATGCCAGCAACGGTGAGCAAAAGCGAGGGGTCATCGGGAACGAGCGAAGAGGATGGCCAACGCTGGCAGCCCTTCTCCTCGAAGAACTTGAGATAGGCTTCGCGAATTTCCGCGGAGGTGACAGGGTGTTTCGACATGGTGCTCCTTTAGACGGAATAAGAAAGTAGAACGGAATATGGCGATGCGCTCAGATACGGCGCGTGGTTATTTCTCAGATTCTGGAGATGCTGGTGCCGCAGGAGCTTCAGCTTCTGCCGGGGCAGGTTTCTCGGCTGTCACAGGCTCAGCGGTGGCTTGTTCAGCAGGTTTCTCGGCGGCTGGCTCTTTGGCTGCGGATGAAGCGGGTTTCTTCGTAGCTTGCTTAGCCGCTGTGACTGCAGGTGCCTTGCCCGTGGGATAGACGAAGCGCTTGGCGGAGTGCTTGCCATGGATGCCTTCGTTTGTTGCAACGGGAATGTTCCCGCGAACGCGCTGGGCGAGGTTCGCCACGATATCAGTGGGCGCGGAAGTTACCTTCTCAACCGTTCCCACAGCCTTATCAGCCGCGTTGGTGACAGATTCCACGTCCTCGAGTATGGCATCTACGCGGAGCAGCTCGAGATTGGCGGAATCCACCGTGAGCGTCGCCTTCTCCATGATGGGGTCGATGCGCTCGAGTGCCGGCGAAATCTCTTTCTTCGCTTTCTCCACGAGTTCATTTGCCGCATCGAGCGTCTTGTTGGCGTTCTTGATGACGCCCGCAGCGCGTACGAGCACGACGATGAGAGCGGCGATGGCGATGATGCCAAGAATCACGAGAATTGCAGCCGCGGTGGGCCAGGCCTGCTGAAGGAAGTTGTTGAAGCCAGACATAAGTCATCTCCTCATGAAAATGAGTACGTACGAAAGAGAATTGTACTCGATGCACCAGCCGATTTCAGCTAGAGCCCGGAGGCTTGGATGATATGACCGCCTGCACGGCAAGATTGTTACGCCTTTTCAGGTGCACTGCTCACATTTTCGGAGTGCATGGGGCTTGACTGAGCTCCGGAACTCTTTTCCTCCTGCTCCCGCATTGTTTCGCGCTCTTGCCTTACAGCCTGCTCGCGGTCCTTCTTCGCTGCGGTCTCGGGAAACCTCAGACGCTCCCAACCGATTGAAGTGGGGTTGTAGAAGCAGCCCGGCTCAAGCCCATCTGGCAGATACTGCTGCTGGACCCATCCTCCCGGGTAATCGTGCGGGTAGAGATAGACGCCATAGTGTTCCGACCCAGGGCGGTGCCGATCTCGTAGATGAGGTGGCACCGAGCGGGCAGGCCCCTCCTCCACCTCTTTGAGCGCGGCATTGATAGCATTGTAGGCGGCGTTCGACTTGGGGGCCAGCGCCATGTAGATGGCTGCCTCCGCGAGGTTGATGCGGCACTCAGGATAGCCGATGACCTCGGCTGCCTTGAAAGCGGCTGCCGCGATGGTGATGGCCTTGGGGTCTGCTAAACCTACATCTTCGCTTGCGGTGATGAGGATGCGGCGGGCAATGAAACGCGGGTCTTCCCCACCTGCAATCATGCGAGCAAGCCAGTAGACCGTCGCATCCGGATCGCTACCCCGCATGGACTTGATGAAAGCGGAGACGATATCGTAGTGATTGTCGCCCTTCTTGTCGTAGGAGAGCGAGCGGTGCGGTGTCGCCTCCTGCACTTGCTCCACGCCGATTTCACCGCCCTGCTCGGTGAGAGCAGCAGCCAGTTCGAGCGTCGTGAGCGCCATACGGGCATCACCACCTGCGGTGATGACGATGGCGTTGAGCGCAGCCTCCGAAATGGTGTACTCGCCTTTGAGGCCGCGCTCATCTTCCATGGCGCGCTCGACAATGCGCTTGATTGCCGCATTGCCGATGGGTTTGAGCTCTATGATGCGCGAACGGGAAATGAGGGCGGAGTTGACCTCGAAGAAGGGGTTCTCCGTGGTGGCGCCAATGAGGATGACCGTACGGTTTTCCACGGCGTGGAGGAGCGCATCCTGCTGAGACCGGGAGAAGCGATGAATCTCGTCGACGAAGAGAATCGTGCGCTGGCCGCGAGTAGCGAGACGCTGGTCAGCAGCCTTAATCTCTCTTCTCAGGTCCGCGACAGAGCCTGAAACGGCATTGACCTCGACGAAGACGGCATGCGTTGACTGGGCAATGACATGCGCGATGGACGTCTTGCCCGTACCCGCAGGTCCAAAGAGGATGAGCGAGGAGAGCATGTCGTTATCTATAGCCTTGCGTAGCCAGGTATTGGGGCCGATTGCCTCTTCCTGGCCGATAATCTCGTTAATGTGGCGCGGACGCATGCGAACAGCAAGTGGAGCCGCGGCGAACCGTGTGCGGTTCTCCGCTTCGGAGAAAAGGCTATCTGTTCCGTCATTCATCTTCATGGGGACATCATACCCGTTATGCCCAGTTCCACACAGGGACAGACCTTCGATACGCCCACGAAACGGTCTTGGTGGGATGTTCCCGCCGGTTTGCAGGCATAGAAAATGGGCTTAGCCCTGGACTGGTGAAAGGATGAACCCACCTACAACTAGGTGGGTTCCCCCACCGGGCTTTCCAGCTTCCACAGCAAAGGAGGATACCTGTACGACCCGGGATCTCGGGATCCCAAAAACTTAAAAAGAGGTCCATCGCGTATATCCAGCCAGGACTAAACCCAAGACCACTATATCAACCCTGAACGGCAATACCAGTCTTGACTTAGTCTTCTAGACTCTTCAAAATATGGAGTAGAGCCGCGCAAAAACACCCGCTCAAGGGCGGTTGTTCATCGCGACTCGTTGTATTTGAAGTGCCCGAGTGGCGGAATGGCAGACGCGGCGGTCTCAAAAACCGCTACCTTCGCGGTGTGTGGGTTCGACTCCCACCTCGGGTACCACTTCTCTTCGATAAAGAGCACAACAATCATGAATTTCAAGAATCTTCATAAACAGGGCGCAAAGCCGGAGCTCCACGGTCTATTGGCAAACGACGAATGGGTCGCCCTTGTAGACAAGGCATCGACAGGCGATCTGGATGCCATCTTCGAACTTGCCGAGGGATATTTTCGGGGCACATTTGGCCAGGTTGACGTGGCCAAGGCGGAAAAATGGTGCGCATACGCTGCCAAACGCGGCCATTCCGAGGCAATCGTGCTCCTGGAGGAGATTCGCGGTTAGCGTGGTTGCTCGCCTTTAATCTTCTATACCCCAGAGTTTCTTGAGCTCCTCGTTTATCTTATTAGCTTCTGCAGGTATACCCACGTCACGTGTCATACGCGCTTTCTTGCGAGTGCCTTTTTTCTTTAACGCATGGGCATCCGCAGATTCAAAGAGAATACTGGATGGCTTGATATCCACCCCAAAATCCGCT
>CADBRF010000170.1 GCA_902796975.1 uncultured Coriobacteriaceae bacterium | reverse complement strand
CGCTGCGCCACTGGTCGGTCGCGAAGTAGAAGAAGGAGGTCGCGTTCTGCAGGCGAGGCGGCTTCTGCCAATCAGTCGCAGACATGACGGCTGCCCAGCCCTCTGCGGGACGGAGCTTCTCCTGGCCGACATAGTGCGCCCAGCCACCGCCGTTGCGGCCTTCCGTTGCGCAGAAGAGCAGCAGGTTGAGGACGGTCCTGTAGATATCGTCTGCATGGTACCAGTGGTTGATGCCCGCGCCCATAATGATCATGGAACGCCCGTTGGTGGCAATGGAGTTATCCGCGAACTCGCGGGCCGTCTTCACGACGAGGTCTGCCGGCACACCCGTTATCTGCTCTTGCCAGACGGGAGTGAAGGCGATGTCGTCCTCATAGGATGCAGCGCACTCCCCGCCCAGGCCACGGTCGACGCCGTATTGGGAGAGGAGGATATCATGCACCGTTGCGATGAGGCGCTCCGACCCGTCCGAGAGGGTAACCTTGCGGGCAGGCACCCTGCGCACGAGCACGCTCTTGTCGGTGTTCCCGAAGTAGGGGAAGACACAGGAGGCAACCGCCTCGCGCGAGTCGATAAAGGAGAGCACGGGGTTGATAGGAGCACCTGTCTGGGAATTCTCCAGCTTGAGATTCCACTTCTCGCAAGCGCCCCAGCGCTTGCCCATCGTGCCGTTGGGCACGACCAGCTCGTTCGAAATGGCATCGTAGACGAAGTAGTCGAAATCCGCATACTCCTCTGAGCTGCCCATATCCTGGGCGTTGAGGAACCTGCCCGGCTCGTAGGTACCGTCTTCACGCTCGTCAAGCATGACGACGAAGGGCATATCCGTGAACTGCTTGGCATAGTTCACGAACAGGGGAACGTACTTCTCCACATAGTACTCGCGCAGGATGACGTGGCCCATAGCCATTGCGAGCGCGGCGTCAGTGCCGACGTTGAGCTTGAGCCAGGTATCTGCGAACTCCGTGGATTCCGCATAGTCCGGGGAGACAGAAACGACCTTGGTTCCCTTGTAGCGGACCTCAGCCAGGAAGTGGGCGTCTGGCGTGCGGGTGACGGGGACATTGGAGCCCCAGGTGATAAGATAGCCCGCGTTGTACCAATCGGAGCTCTCGGGAACATCGGTTTGATCGCCCCACACCTGCGGGCTTGCAGGAGGAAGGTCGGCGTACCAGTCGTAGAAGGAAAGCTGGGCGCCGCCGAGCAGCTGCATGTACCGTGCGCCGCCAGCATAGGAGAGCATGGACATGGCGGGAATGACGGAGAAGCCGAAGTTCCTGTCGGGTCCATAGGTGTAGGCGGTGTAGAGCTGAGCAGCAGCGACGAGCTCGGTTGCCTCGTCCCAAGTGGAACGCACGAACCCGCCCATGCCACGCGCGCTCGTGTAGAGCTTGCGCTTGGCGGGGTCGGTGACGATGCTCTTCCAGGCGTCGATAGGCTTGGGATGTTCCTTCTTTGCAGCGCGCCAAAGCTTCGCCAACTCACCACGCAGATAGGGATGCTTCAGACGGAGCGGGCTGTAGAGGTACCAGGAGAAGCTGGCACCACGTTGGCAGCCTCGCGGCTCGAATTCCGGCATGCCCTCTTCGGTCTCGGGATAATCGTGCACCTGGTTCTCCCAGGTCACAATCCCGTTTTTTACGTAGATGTTCCAGCTGCACGAACCGGTGCAGTTGACGCCATGGGTAGAACGCACGACCTTGTCATGAGCCCAGCGGTCCTCGTACATGCGCTCCCACTCGCGACCGCCCTCCTTGATGACCTGGTGTCCGCTTTCCGTCTTGCCAAGCGACTCACGATTGGTCATCTCCGTTCGGCGCAAATAGGAACGCCCGGAGAATTTGCCCATGTCTCCTCCCCTTTCTTCTTGTCTTGCTACATAGTCCAAATCCATATGTGCGAGATGGCTACTCTCAGCATATTGCCATTGCACGAAAAAAGAGGCGAGCCCACACGACAGGGGCTCGCCTCACCTGTTAACACTTGATTTCCGCGTTCTTGCGAGTGTAGACGAACCAGGTCAGAACGAGGGTAATGACCGTGAACACGGCAAGAATGATGAGCGCGGTGTTGTAATTGCTCCGGAACAGGATGGGAACGATGAAGGCGCCATAGGCTGCAATGGCGGCGGTGAAGCCGGTGACTTGGGATGCCTGTTGCTTATCGTGGAAGATGTTTGGGATCATGCGGAAGGATGCGCCGTTGATAAAGCCCGTGGTCATGAAGAGCGCCAGGAAGGCGATGAAGAAGGGCACGAAGGCATGGGCGCGAATCTCGACAATGACCACAATCGTGGCAATGAGCATGATGATGAGCGAGATGGAGGTGACCTTGGCACCGGAGTCGATCTTATCGGAGAGCCAGCCGCCAACAGGACGGAGACCAGCGCCGATGAGGGGCCCGAGGAACATGACATAGCTCGCATCGACATCGGGGAAGACGCTGCCGATGATGAGGGCGAGAGCCATGGAATAGCCGATGAAGGAACCGAACCCGCAGGTGTAGATGACGGTCATGAACCAGGTGTGCTTGTTCT
>CADBRF010000169.1 GCA_902796975.1 uncultured Coriobacteriaceae bacterium | reverse complement strand
CTACGAGGTAACTGTCATGGGCTGGCAAGTTAGAGGCCGAGAATCTGCTTCTTCTTGGCGTCGAATTCCTTCTTGGTGATGGCCTGCATGTCGAGGAGATCCTTGAGCTTCCTGATGGACTCTATTTGCGGGTCCACATCGTCAAGAACCTCATCCAAATCCGGTTTCTTCTCGGCGGGCTGGTCTTCTTCCTCGGGCGGTTGGCCCAAGTGCTTGCGGATAAGTTCGCGGGATTCCTGGGTGAGATCGAGCGCGTCAAGCGTCATCGTGACGATTTCGATGCCAAAGCGCTCTCTCCAGGTGCCCGCAAAGGTGTTCTCGCTGTTGATTTCTTCAAGAATCTCGCGGGTATGAGAGGGTGTCTCGAGGATGCGATAGCGTCCGGAGAACGCGTCCAGCGCCGCAGCCAGCGACTGCAGGAACTCGGGGAGGAGCTTGGCGCGTACTTCTATATCAGCGAAGGAATAGTAGCTCGCGCTGGCGGGCACGAAGTTGGAGACGAAGAGCTGTGGGTCGGCAATCTTAAGCGAGAGAGTGCCACGCGTGCGGAACTTGAGCGTCTCGTCAATCTTGTTGTCGTGGTAGGGCACGGGCGATTGCGTGCCAAACCGGACTCCACGGATTTCGCGGAGGTTGACGAAGACAATGCGGCGGGTATTTATCGCCTTGCCGCCGTAACGCATGCGCTCGCGTACCTCGCCTGTGATGGAGGAAGCGCCCTTGCCGCTTTCGTCGAAGACGCTGTGGGCGAGATAATCGTAGTACTGGTAGCCACCGGGTTCGTCTACGACTTCGTCGACCTTGCCCTGGTTGAAGATGATGGCGGTGGTATTCTCCGGCACGAGAATCTTCGATCCGTTGGTGAGCACGCCGACATTAGAGCCATCGGAATCTGCAAATAGACCTGGCACGACAACTGTCTGCTCGTCGAAGGGAGCAGGTTTGATAATGTCAATCCACTGGTCTTGAAGGGTGCCAGAGAGCGCTCCCGAAAATGCCTTGACCAATCCCATGTTGTCTTGCTCGTCCTTTCAGCTCGTCATCGCGTCTGTTCTGCCCGTGTTGATACCGCAGCTAGAACCAGGGTTTATTGCCCACCTCGTAGATGTAGTGGAAGTCTTCCTTGGATTTGCAGAGGTAGATGATCCCCTCGATGAATCCGATTATCTCCATGACCACGGCACCCACGCCAAAGGTGAGCAGGGAGACCAAGAGCATGATGAGACCCTGCTTGTTGTAGCCGAGGTAGAACTTGTGAATGCCCAGGGAGCCGAGGAAGATGCCGAGCAAACCGGCAACGACGTTTGACTTGCCGCTCTCTGGCGCGTACACCTGCTGGCCCGCGGTGTCATAGGACTGCTGGTAGCTGGAATAGGGAGGCTCCGGCGTATCCTGCGCTTGCTGGTTCTGCGCGACATAGGCGTCGTAGGTCGTCTGCGGCTCAGTGGGTTCGCTTGCCTGCTGAGCTGCAGCCGTAAAGCCCGAAGCTTCAGCCGCTGCCTCTGGTTTGGCGTCGAGCTTGTAGCCGCATCCCGGGCAGGTCTCCGCATCGTCTGGCAGCTGGGACAGGCAGTAGGGACATGTTTTCATAGGGTCTTCCTCCTGGAACGCATAATTCAAGACCCTAGTGTATCGCAAATGAGCCGCGCGAAAGCATTTCCCGTGTGGAGTGATGACGGGAGTTCACATTTCTTCACATTGCCGGCGCGTGAAAACGCCTTTTACAGGTCTATCGCCAGGGGATGGTCCAGGTGGTGCCGGTGTATTCCCAGTTGGAGAGGTCGAGTGGGTCGCCCGGGGAAATCTGAATCTCGCGCATATCGGTCACATGAACGCCGTCGGAGAAGGTCTGATAGTAGTAGCGTACGCGGTCAGGGTCGTTTGCCTCGTAGACCGTGCTGCCATATGCAGAACTGTCCGCACCCACGGCGCTCGCGATGGTTGCCGGCACGTCCATATGGCTGATGGGCATGTCCGAGACCTGCAGAGGCTGGCTCGCTTCTTTGGCGGTCTGAGCGGGCTTCACGAAGAGCATGGGAGCGCTTGCGTAGTTCAGCTCCTCGGTGAGATGGTAAACGCCGTGGTCTGCCGTGATGATGATGGTCGCGTTATCGTAGACACCGAGCTCCTTCAGATGAGCGATGTAGTCGTAGACGATGCGCATAGATCCATGCTGCTGAGCTTCGGGCGTGGAGCTTTCCACGTTGTAGCCGTTCTCATCGAGGATATAGGGATAGTGGGCCCCGTCGAGGTGGATGAACCGGAAGGCCTTATCGCTCGTTTCATCGAAATCGAGGCCCCCACGTGTCTCGAGCGTGGAATGGAAACCGCCGTCGTCCATGTGGTAGAGGCGGACGCTCGGGTCGTTTTCGGCGGAGCTGCCGATGACCTGGTTGTTGACCTGGTCGGTCCAGAACCAGAAGGCGGGCTTTGCAATCCAGGGCATGTCGCGGTAGCAAGCTGCCTTCTCCAGGATGGCAATCGCTCCCGGGACGTCGATGGTCGCATCTCCGATGGAGTGGATGTTGAGGGTTTCATCGGCGATGCGCTTGTCTTCAGGGTTGGAGAAGTCCATGCCCAGCGAATCCGTGTAGATGCCGATGGAATAGCCCGCGTTGGAGATGTCGTCGAGCTGGGTGGAGGAGGAGCAACGTCTCCCGATGTAGTGGTTCCAGCTCTCGTCAACCTCGGGGAGCTGGTTAGTGAGAAGGTAGGGCACCGCATAGGCGGTGGGGATGGTGGAACCTGTCATGTTGTGGTAGTAGGTGAAGCCGGTGAGGGGCTCGAAAAAGTCTGGTTCCTCATCGAGAATCGTGTTGATTTCGCTGGAATCATAGGTGTCGAGGATGAAGACGATAACGTTCTTGTCTGGCGCGACCTGGTAGAGCCCCTGTTCGGTGGGGTAGATGTTCTCCTTGGGTGCGCTGGTGAAAAGGCTTGCCACGCCCACTCCCTGAACGATGACGATGGCGAGGCTGCCGGCGACGATGACCTTCCTCCACGCAGCTCTGTGGGAGCGGGAGAAGACGAGTG
>CADBRF010000168.1 GCA_902796975.1 uncultured Coriobacteriaceae bacterium | reverse complement strand
TTTCGAGCCCTCTCCGAATTCGCTGAATTGACCTTGTCGGTCAGTTGCAGCTTGTGTGAAAGCTATACAGCCTTACGCCTCAGCCTCTTTCTTCTTGTTCTTGGCAACGGAGGCAATGGTCTTGACGCCCTTCATGGTAAGCACGATAGCGAGGACGAAGAGCAGAATCGCGATGACGATCTGCAGCGTCGAGGCAAAAACTGCTGTACCAGCTGCGAGCGCGAGCGCCTTCTGATAGATGGTGATGCAGAGGGACGTGAGCGTCACGCAGAGCATGAACACCATTGGGAAGTAGAACATCTTGTTGTTCTTGCCCGCATTGCCCAGCCAAGCGCACACGGTGAGCAGTGCAAGCGCGGCGAGGAGCTGGTTTGCAGCACCGAAGAGCGGCCAGATGAGGGTATAGCCAGAGAGGCCAAGCGCAACGCCAACCACAACCGTGATGATGGTAGCGACCCAGGGGTTGGAGAGAACCTTTGCATAACCGGGCAGGTCGTCCATGCTCTTGGCATCCTCGGGGACCCAGAACTCCTGGAACATGTAGCGCGCGAGACGTGTTGCGGTGTCGAGCGAGGTCAGGCAGAAGACTGAGACGGCGAGGATGAGCAGGGCGTAGGCGATGTCCTTCGCGCCGGAGAGACCGGGAATGGTTGCCAGCATCGCGGAGAGGCCGTCGGCAAAGACCTGCGTTGGCGAAGCGTAGCCGCCGGACTGATAGGTCGTCCAGACAAATGCAACGGCAATGAGAGAGATGATGGCAAGAATGCATTCGATGATCATGGAGCCATAGCCAATGGGCTGAGCCTGGGATTCCTTGTCGATCTGCTTGGAGGTGGTGCCAGATGCAACAAGCGAATGGAAACCGGAGATAGCGCCGCATGCGATGGTGACAAAGAGGGCAGGGAAGAGGAAACCACCCTGGGCAGCCTTGTTTACCACGACCGCGCCATTCTTCATGAGAGCTTCGCCCGTGCTGGGGTCGATAGCAGCATTGGAGGCGAAGAAGCCCGTGAATGCAGGAATCTGTAGGTTGACGTTAGCACCGACGAAGCCAGCACCGATGATGCCAATGACTGCAAGGATAATCATGCCGTACAGCAGGTAGCTTGAGAGATAGTCGCGCGGTTGGAGAAGGATCCAAACAGGAGCAACCGAAGCGACCAGGATGTAGATGCCAAGGAGAATCATCCACGTGGTGTAATCAAACTGAAACGGATGCCAGTTGAATCCGATAGAGACGACGATGATAATCACCACAATGGCAAGGCCAATGTTCGCAGCGGTAGGAAGCTTGCGACCGCGCGTGAGTAGACCCCAAATAATTGCAGCAACAATGAACAGGACCGAAATGGACGCCGTCTGCTCATTGGCAATATTCGGAGCGGCTGCCGTGGATGTGAAGGTGTTGGCGACGATAGACGCGAATGCGGCAACGACGAGCACGAGCACCAGATAGGCGAAGATGCAGAAGAGACGCTTTGCGGAGCCACCGAGGTTCTCGGCAACAACAGATGCGAGCGTCTTGCCCTTGTGTCGAATCGAGGCGAACAGTGCGCCAAAGTCATGCATGGCGCCAAAGAAGATGCCGCCGATGAGAACCCAAAGTGTGACCGGGACCCAGCCAAAGACCGCTGCCTGAATCGGGCCGTTGATGGGGCCAGCGCCGGCAATGGACGAGAAGTGGTGGCCGAGCACAACGTACGGCGGAGCGGGAACGTAGTCCACGCCATCCTCAAGCGTGTGTGCAGGTGTTGGGCGGTCGGGCTCCACGCCCCATTGTTTAGCCAGCCATCCTCCGTAGAAGACGTAGCCGCACACCAGCACGATGATGGCGACTATCAGCAACAACATGCCGTTCATAATCTTGCTTCCTCCTCACGAGCGCCCGCATGCTCGGGTGCCAAATTAGCTTCCAGAGACCGGCGCAGTTCTTTGCCCGCGCCATTAGTCGTGACATCTCCCGAAGAGAGGTCCACGATTGCCAAACGCAAATCGGACCAACCGCGTAATCCCAGCATGAAGTTCTTGCGGAATCGCGTCCGGCGACACAGCTTTTTCGCTTCCTCATCAACGGCGTCAGCGATGAGCACAAGCGACAGAGAGCTTTGCATGTGATTGGGCTTGGGGTCGACTTTCGTGAGCCCCGAGGTTTCCATGAATGCGATTGCACGAGTGAGATATTCCTCGTCAACGTGGTCTACGCTGTCGAGGAAGAGGTAGTCGTGCGCGTCCACTTCCCAGAGTTTGGCCCGTTTGACAAGCACATATTGCTCGCCATGGGAATGGAACTCGCAATAACCGGCGAACATATGACCGCAGAACTCGTAGTTCGAGTGCGTGTCGTACCACGCCCCGTTGGCGGCAAGAAGCCGTCTCACTACTAATTCTCTTGAAAGTTTCGCCATTTGTTAACCCTGCCTTAACACAAACGCAATAGCATTTAAGGCTGCGTTGCGGGAACCCTAGAGCGAAATGTGCAACTGTTCAATAAGACAGGTCTAATTTATCCGCACAAAATCTCCATAACCCGGTGAATGGTTGCTGAACTGGGGTATCGGAAACTTTGCATATACCAGATGGTTTATACATAAATATTTGAGCGCCCAATAGTAGCTGCAAGAAAAATATGCACTAAATAGTATCCTGCGAGTAAATCCTTGCATATTTTCATACCCTGACTATCGAATGCAGACACGTCCCTCTTTGAACTTCAGATGTAAATGCGGCCAAGCCCTATGCGAACCTGGCTGCGATGGCAGCTGCCCGATTCAGAGATGCGCCGTGTTGATGATGAGGCGTGCGACCGTTTGCGCTAGCAGGTAGGGCGAACTGACACGCACGAGTTCGGAACCGTAGATAAGCCTTGCAGACGCAAAGAAGTCATCCTCGCCGTTATAAATTGCCGCGACGTTGATGCCCCTTGCCCTGAGCGCGCGGACTTCTTGCGCGGTATCGTCAATGGCGTCTTTGCCGTTGTAGGGCTTTGTTGCATTGGTCTCGCTGTCCATTGGCGCGCCGTCGGTGAGCACAATGAGGAGCCTAGTCGTGGCAGTGGACCTTGAGAAGAGCTCGCCTGCCGCTCTGAGTGCGAGGCCATCGCGGTTCAGGCCTGCTGCATAGCAATTGAGGAGGGAGTCGCTCTCTCCCGGCCCTGCTGAAGCGGAGCCGCCGAATTCCCTAAGCACGGTGTAGCCCCGCACGCTGCTAAAGGCGTAGAGCATGTGAGGGATGCCGCACCTTTCAAGCGCGGTTGCAATGACCTGGGCTTGTGCTGCAATTTCCGGTTGGTCGTCGGTTCGCGAGCCAGATGCGTCTAGCAACATGCAGATAGCCAAATCGGGTTCGTCAAGCTCAATGGGTTTCTTGAAAACGTGCGGGTCTTCCAACTTGTCAAAACGCCAGATACGTCCGGCGTCGATTGCCCCCTGCTTTTGTCCCCGCATAGTGCGGGAGTTCGATGGCCGCAATCTGTCGCCTAGCAGCTCTGCCAATCGGAGCGAAGCTTCGCGGTAGAGAGAGCGGTTTGCTGCGTAGTGCGCATGGTTCCGTTTGATTTGCGCCTGAGCGCTTGCTTTCATCGATTTGAACTCGCGTCCCGCGCCCTCCACGCCCGCGGGTTCTCCTGCCCTGCATATCCACAGGTGGCACCCCTCGTGGATGCCCGCGCAGGTAGAGAGCTCGAGTACTGCTAGCGCCTTTTCGCTGATGGAGAGATTGCCAAAGCAAGCTCTGATGTAGGCGCGGTCCTCTGCTGCGCGTTGTTCATGTTGCTTCTGCAACAGACGCGCAAGGGCACCGCGTCCAGCTTCTCCTGCAGACGCCCCACTCAGCGACCCTCGCCCATTTCTGATCACCAGATTCTCCCGCTTACGGTCATGGAAAAGACGCGATGCCTGGCTGAGCAGCGAAACGCCGAGGTGAAGAGTCGGCTTGGGAATGGAAGCGTTTCTGCCGTTGTAACCGTATAGCATCCAGGCGCAAGCTCGGACTTTCTGTGCGATTTCGGCAGGTGAAAGCCCTGCGCAATCGAGATCTGTGGCGAGCGCGCGGGTTTTGGCATCAAGATTGGAGAAAAATTCTGGCCTGAGCTGTGCTAAAACCGGGCGCGACGCCAATTCCAGCGGGAACACGGCGCTTTCAAACGCGAACCAGGCGAGACGGTCAAGGTCTTGCGCCCGGTAATCATTCTGCCAACTCTGGGTGAGAGAAGAGTAGGGCCTGTCAAACCACTTGTGAATAAGGCCTGACGCGGTATTTGCATAGAGACTGGGTGTCTCGTCGGGTTCGAAAACGAGTTTCCGCGGCACATAGGAAAAATCATTTGCGGCGGTCCAGGCCATGTTGCGGGCTCGTGCGAACTCCGGGTTCTCGAAAGCCTCTTCTGCCGCGAGAGAAGCGGACTCTGAGTTGCGGGTGCCCCGCGCTGTCCGTGGCTTTTCAAGAGCACTAGCGTCGGACTGTTTTTGATGCGCGCTAGTCAAAGACGTCTCCAGCGTGCAGCGAGCGGGGGACGCGTGCGTCGATGCAGTCTTGGACAAGCTCCCTCTCGTACGAATCGAAAGTCTTGTTCACGAGGCACACCTGTAGCGCCTCGCATAGGTCTAGCCCGTGCTCTACAAGTTTGACCGCATTCATGAGGCCTCGCAGGTCGAGCGGCTTGTCCGATATCTGCCCTTCTTCGCATTTCTTGCGAATCTCGCCAAAGAGCAGAGCGACTTGCTCGGCAGCTTTGGGCTTGAGAGTGGGAAATTCTCGCTGGAGCAGGCGCTGAAGATCGTCAGCGGAAAGCGGCGGGAGCGAGATAATGGCAAAACGCGAAACCAGGGCGTCGTTTAGCTCGCGTGTGCCAACGTAGCCGATATTCATCGTCCCGATGAAGCGAGTTGCTTCGTCAAGCGTGATGAGGTCATAGCCACCAACATCGATGATGCGACGAAAATCAAGCGTGGCATGGAGCACCGCCAGAGCCTCGCTTCGCGCCATATTGATTTCGTCGAGGACGCCAAAGCCTCCTGCGGTCGCGCAGGCGCAAATGGGACCGGGCCTGAATGTGACCTCGCCATCCGAATAGGTGTCAGTGCCGATCAAATACGATGCATCCATGTCGATATGGAAGGAAACGTCCCATTCAGGTCTCCCAAAGACGTAAGCCAGATCCTGGGCGAGCACGTTCTTTCCAGTTGCCTTTGGGCCAGAGAGCAGCACGTTCTCCCCTGCAAGGAGAGCGGCAGATGCCTGCTCCCAGACTTGTCTGCCCAGATAGTGAACCCTGGGCTGGGGGACACGGTAGGCGAACTGCTCGGGGACGGGGTGCGCGCGCCTAAACGCCTGCAGCTCGTCGATAATGCTTGCGCCAATGTTTTGTTCCCGGAGAAAACCCAAACTCGGCTCGTCCATACCGCTCCTTTCAAACCGCAATCATTGTAGACGGAAGTTTGATTCTATAGTCTGGGCAAGCATAGATGACGAGAGGAGCAGCCGTGCATATTGTGTATTCGGACGAGCTGAAGGACTATATGACGCGCAAGGGCTTGAGCCATATTGAAATCGGGCTTGTCGAGGCCAATACCTGCTGCTCTGGCTTTGCCGACATCGTCACGGATTTCGTGGCGGACAAAGACCTGCCTCGCATTGAGA
>CADBRF010000167.1 GCA_902796975.1 uncultured Coriobacteriaceae bacterium | reverse complement strand
GGAATACAGCCAGCAGGTTGATACCGTGTTGGACGATTGCATTACCGCATGCAGGAGCATGGGCATGCAGCTCGATGACATCGCCAAATGCATGGACGCCAAGATTCTGCAGATCAAGCGTGAAGAAGGCCTTGTCAAACCGGAAGACGTGTCAGGCTGCCGTGTGATTACCATTGAAATCGGCGCCGCCCGCAAGGCAAACTAGCGAGCTGAGGGAAGGCTTCAGATTATGAGCAACCATCGTGGCAATTCCAAGCGCCGCACCGCAGACGGGCAACTCCGCAGCAGCCTACGTGTGGAGCCCGACGTGCAGACCGAGATCATGGGGGAGCGCGCTTCGCACACGGGCGTGATTCTGTTCTCCGTCGCGGTGTTCGTGCTTGTGGCGGCTCTTGTTCTGGGCCTCTTTCTCATGCTTGCCCCTGGTGGCATCGATTTGGTTGCCATCGTGTGCGCCATCGTCCTGGCTATGCTCGCCACAATGTCTGCCCACATCGCCGAGCAGTGGGAAAAGGTAGTGGTCCTACGCCTGGGTAGGTTCGACCGTGTAGCAGGGCCAGGTCTCTTCTTCACCATCCCCATTGTGGAGAGCACGACTATACGCATCGACAGCCGTGTGCGCGTGACCACCTTTGGCGCTGAAGAGACACTTACGAGCGATCTTGTTCCGCTCAATGTGGACGCGGTTTTGTTCTGGATGGTCTATGACGCCAAGGCCGCCTGTACCGAGGTGGGCGATTTCACCCAAGCCGTGGAGATGTCGGCGCAAACCGCCCTCCGTGACGCGATTGGCCGTGGAGAAGTGGCAGAAGTCGCCATCCGTCGGGAGCAGCTGGACAGCGAGATTAAGCACGCGCTCGAGGAGAAGGTCGCCGATTGGGGCGTGACGGTGCTCTCGGTTGAGGTGCGCGATATCGTCCTGCCCGAAGAGCTGCACGATGTGATGTCGCTCGAGGCTCAGGCAGAGCAACGCAAGAAGGCCCGTATAATCCTTATGGAAGCCGAGCAGGATATCGAGGAAATTCTCGAGGAGACGGGCAGAGGCTACGATGGCAACGACTCCGCTCTACGCTTGCGCGCTATGCATCTGCTCTACGAGAGCATCCGCGAAACCGGCGGGACGGTCGTGGTGCCGAGCAGCTTCAGCGAGGGCTTTGGCGATGTGCTTCCCAAGGACGGCAAGGCTGCGGCGGAAGCCCTGAACAAGCTCGCGAAGTAGAGCCATTTCGCCTTAAGCAACTCAACATTAACCTTCAAATAGAATAATTCAAACTCAAAAATGTCCTATGACAACTCTTGAATGTCATAGGACAAGATTGTACTATGACAATAATCAGATTCGGCCGAATCGTATGAGAAGAAACCGAGCTGCCGCTGAAGGGAAGCGCAACCAAGGGGCGGCAGCACCGCACATCTAGGAGGAGAGATGTCGCAGATTTCCAAAGCCGGAATCTCCCGACGTGGCTTTCTGAAGGTAAGCGCGGTCGGCGCGGCTGGCCTGGCCAGCGCTGGCGCGATGACCAGCGCAAAGAACTGGCTCGCTCCCGCTCCCGCTATTGCCGAGCCGGAGGAGAAAATCGCCTGCACCTTTCATCAGAGCCACTGCGCAGGCATGTGCTCCCTGCGCTGCACGGTTCGCGATGGGCGCTTGGTGAAGATCGAGCCTAACCACTGCTCGGACGAGCGCTACGAGACGGTATGCCTCAAGGGCCTCTCCGAGGTTCAGCATATCTATGCCGACGACCGCATCCAGACCCCGCTCAAGCTCACGGGTGAACGTGGATCCAATTCATACGAGCCAGTCTCCTGGGACGAGGCGCTCGATGATATCTGCAGCCGCATCAAGGGATACAAAGAGTCCGATGGCGCCAATTCGGTCCTGCTCATGCAGTCGGGCGAGGCCGGAATCGACTTCCACTACCTTTCTGCCATTCTCGGGTGCGCCACGGTAGGTGGCGAGAACCAGGGCATCGACACCGGCTACGGCAGTGGCCATGATCAGGCCCTCGGTGGTCTTGGCTATGGCTACTCCATGTGCACCTCTGAGCCGCGCGACTGGGTCAACTCCAAGCTCGTGCTCACCGTGGGCAGCAACTTTCTGGAGTCAAGCCTCACCTCTTCGCGCGAGTTCTTCGAGGCCAAGGAAGCCGGCGCCCGCATGGTCACGGTCGATCCGCATTTCTCTACCACCGCAAGCAAGTCAAACGAGTGGATTCCCATCGAGCCTGGTACTGATGCTGCCTTGTTCCTGGGCATGATCAGCTACATCCTCGACAACGACCTTGCAAACAAGGACTTCGTGCTCGCTCATACCTCCCTGCCTTTCCTAGTTGATACTGCTACGGGCAAAATGGTTCGTGCGCACGAGCCGGTTATGGTTACCGATGCGACGACAGGCACCGAGCGCGCGGAGACGAGCGAGGAGAACTCCTTCTTCGTCATCGACGCAAATGGTGCGGCTGTTCCCTTCACCGAGGGTGGGACCTTCCAGCTCTCGGGCGAAGTTGATTACGAAGGCATGCATTGCAAGACCGCATGGGATCTGCTGGTAGAGAACCAGAAGCCCTATACGCTCGACTGGGCAAGCTCCATCACCTCTATCCCGGCTGAGAAGATCGCCGAGATTGCCAAGCTGTATGCTGAAGGCCCTGCTGCCATCGCGTTTGGCTGGGGCGGCGGCGACAAGATGGGCAACGCCGACATTGCCGGCCATGCAACCGTCATGCTCACCTCAATCACGGGCAACATCGGAAAGCCCGGCACCGGTTCGGGCGTATGGCTGGGCCCGACCTACAGCGGTTATTCAGCGAGCCTGGGCGCGTGGGCGCTGCCCGAGGGGATGGCCGCCTCGGATGGCGTGTACGACCTGCGCTACTGCCGCGACGCGGGATTGGCTCCCAAGGCGCTGGTATGCGTTGGCGACAACCCTGCACAGTACGGCGCTTCGATGAACAAGACCAAGGATTGGTTTAATCTCATCGACTTCATCGTGGTCGTGGATCCCTATTTCCATGAGACGAGCAACTATGCCGACTACATCCTGCCCGCCACCACTCGCTTCGAGTACGATGAAGAAGTAGGCAATGTCCATGGTTGCTACAACCAGATTGGCCTGCAGGAGAAGGTCGTTGAGCCCCTATTCGAGGCTAAGACTGGCCTGTGGATTGAGCGCGAGTTCGCGAAGCGCTTTGGATACGAGAACGCTCTGCCGAGCACCGCGCGTGAATATTGCGATGCAATTCTTTCCACTTCTACGGATCCCTACTACAACACGCTCACGGTCGACCAGATAGTCGAGAACAACGGCGTGTGGCCGATGCAGGGTATCGAGAAGCCCAGGATGGCCAACACCGAGCTTTTGTTCCCCACCCCCTCCACTCGCTTGGAGCCCTACTACGAGAACATGATCCAGTGGAAACAGGCGGTGCCTTCATGGGAGCCCTGTCTTGAGGCAACTGTTGACAATTCCCTTCGCGCGACGTATCCGCTCCAGTTCTCCAACGTGCGTTCTCGTTTCTACATTCACGATCAGTTCTACTCTGCTGCGTGGACCAAGCAGTATCACACGCCGCACGTCGAGCTCAATCCCAAGGACATGGAGTCGCGTGGCCTTGCCAACGAGGACGTTGTGGAAGTCTTCAACGACCGTGGCAGCTTCAAGGTCAAGGTTGCTGGAAATCCATCGGTTCGACCTGGCTCCGCACGCATCATCGAAGGCGCTACGAGCAGGCATCTCATCGAGGGCAATCTGCAGAACGTCACCAACGATACCGTTAACGAGCGCGATGAAGGCATCATGCTGGGTGCTGTTACGCCCTTCTCTGACACGCTTGTAGAAGTGCGCAAGGCATAGGGGGAGTAGAAAATGACTAGACTTGCTATTGCGATAAACCAAGAGCGCTGCATTGGCTGCCATACCTGTGCCACCGCATGCAAGATGCAGAACAACGTTCCAGACGGCATGCTGTGGAATCGCGTACTCACGGAAGGCAGCGACGTAGTCGACGGCGCTCAGGGCGAATATCCCAACCTGTCCCGTTCCTACTTGCCAGTTGCCTGTCAGCATTGCGACAATGCTGCCTGCCAGCGCGTGTGCCCCACCGGTGCGACCTACAAGGACGACAAGGGCCGCATCGAGATCGACTACAACAAGTGCATCGGCTGCCGTATGTGCATGGCCGCCTGCCCTTACAATGCGCGTGTCTTCAACTGGAACGAGCCTGCTCGCATTACCGGCGCAAACTACGGTGACAGCCGTGTTCCCGAGCGCCACAAGGGCGTCATGGAGAAGTGCACCCTCTGCAAGGAGCGCACTGACAACGGCGAAGAACCCATGTGCGTGCGCTGCTGCCCCGCCCGGGCGCGTGTGTACGGCGACCTGGACGACCCGGAGTCCAAGATCAGCAAGCTGCTTCGCCAGAACAACACTCGTCATCTCCTCGAGGACATGGGCACCAAGCCCAAGGTCTTCTACCTGAACTAGGGAAGTGGTTGTAATGACTTTCTCTAAACGCGGCAAAGTCGCCCTGGTAATCTGCGCAGTTCTTGCTGTTGCCGCCTTCTGCTGCTGGGTCTTCCAGCTGATGAACGGCCTCGGCGTGACCGGCATGAACAACTCAACGAGCTGGGGCTCCTACATCATGATGTTCATGTTCATGGTGGGTCTCTCCGCTGGTGGTCTGATCGTGGCCAGCTCCGCCTCCGTCTTCCACATTGAGAAGTACGAGCGTGTTGCCATCCCCGCCATCATCTGCTCACTCGTGTGCATCTGCCTGGCAGGCGCCTTCGTCCTCATCGACCTCGGCGGCATCGCCCGCATCTGGCGCATGATCACCGGCCCGAACCCCATGAGCCCCTTGGTGTGGGATATGTGCGTCATCACCTGCTACCTGGTCATCAACATCATCGACCTGCGATTCCTGGTTACGGGCAACAAGCGCGGCGTGGAAATTCTGTCCCGCATCGCCCTGCCCACGGCCATTCTGGTCCACTCCGTGACCGCATGGATCTTCGGCCTGCAGGTTTCCCGCGAAGGCTGGCATTCCGCCATCATGGCCCCCATCTTCGTCGCGAGCGCCTGCGACTCCGGCCTTGCCCTGCTGCTCGTGAGCCTCATTGGCCTGCAGAAGGCCAAGCTCTTCGACGTCGGCGATAAGCTCATCGCCAACCTGGCCGGTCTGCTCGCCACCTTTGTTGCCGTGGACGCTTTCTTCATCGGCTGCGAGCTTTTGACCACGGCCTACGCTGGCACCGACATGGGCTCCTTCGTTCTCGGTCAGATGTTTGGCGGCGCCACTGCACCCTTCTTCTGGTTCGAGATGATCTGCGGCCTGCTGATCCCCTTCTGCATCCTGGTCTTCGCCAAGAACCGCAAGCGCAAGGGCATCGTGCTGCTCTCCAGCATCCTCATCATCTGCGGCGTTCTCTGCAAGCGCGCCTGGCTCCTCTTCACCAGTTTCCTCATGCCGAACGTCTATGGCGCGGCTGGTATCACGCTGGGCACCAAGACCGCTCAGATGGACGTGACCCAGATGTGGACCCTTATGGGCACCTACGCGCCCACTGGGGTGGAGATCGTAATCATCATCGGTGCTCTGGCCGCTGGCTTCGCAATCTGGATGGTGCTCTCCAAGGCCTTCCTGCCTGCCTACGAGCCGGCAGTCGAAGACTAGGGTTCGAATGACGTATCGGGCGGAGTGACTCCTCCTCAAAGGCTCCGCCCCGCAAAGCCCCGCGCGGTATCTCCCGTGCGGGGCTTTTTATGGTGTGGCTCAGGGGAACGAGGATTTGCGCCATTCTCTGCATTTCGTGAGGGCCTCTTAGACGCAGCCCACCCCGATTTCATTTCTTCCGCATGTGCAAGCAACAATGGAAATTGGGACGGGTCGCCTGGCGCGATGCCCATGGTGACGCAGAGCTTGTCGGCGTAGCGGTGGTTGAAGGGAAGTGCGCGTTTCCAACCAACGTTCGATTTCCCGGCTTGAAGGGTCCAATCCATGGGGGAGCAGGGCGGGGTCGCCCAGGACGGAGAAACTTGTCACCGTGGGTTCGAGTGAATCGGTTTCAAGCGTAAATTCGAGTACAGGCGTGTCGAACAGCCTGATCTGCACACGCTTGGTATCCGCCATGTTCCCTCCTTCGGTACTATCAAGCTCATAGTATTACGGGGCGGACAGATGGAGTTACGGAGCAATTGGGGATGGCGGTTTTGATACTCACTGATGTTGCCGCTTCTCTTGGCTGACGGGAATCTGTGGCAGCTGTTTTCCAGTATTCGCTGGACGTTCACGGTAACACCTGTTCAATGAGCTGGTAAGCTGTATAGATACAATGTTGATTATTGGAGGATCACATGACGCAGTTCGATTCCAAAACATATACCGCTTTTTCTCAGGCGCTTGCCTTTTGTGGCAACAGCCTGCTCGATACCATGAACCACACCGGTGATGCCGGACTTCAACCGGGCTTCTGGGAGGCGTTCCCCACGTTTGGCGATGCTGGCGTGCGGGAAGCAGTCGATGGCATGAAGGCATACGCCGAGGGCGCTAGTTCAGCGGGAGGCGACCCTGCGACTGACGCGTCCGTTGAATTCACCCGCCTCTTCGTGGGTCCGCCCAAGCCGGCGACAGCTCCGTGGGAGACCTATTACCGTGCCGCGCCGGGGCAGGAAGTGAAGGTGGGTTTTGGTGAGGCTACCTTCCAGATGCAGGGGCTGCTGCGTGAAGCTGGTCTGCAGGTAAATAATGAGAACAACCAGTTCGCCGACCACATGGGCATCGAGCTGCTGCTCGCGAGCGTGTATTCGAAGCGTGCCGCCGAAGGCGATGAGGAAGCTGCTGAGAAGCTCCACTCGTTTGTGGCAGAACATCCCGGCACATGGGTGGGGAAGTTCCGCGCTGTCGTGGAAGAGACGGAGCCGGGCCGGTACTTCTCGCATCTGCTAGCCTTGGCAGAAGCTCTGCTCGCACTCGCCTAGCGGCCTGGGTGCGCGTTACCCTCGGCCTTTTCGCCTCTTGCTTCTCTTTTCGAGTTCCGCCTGCTGCATTTCGAGGTCGAGGATGCGGTTGCGGAGCTCTTTCAGCTCTGAATCGCGCGCTTCGATCTGCTTGAGATAGTCGTCGCTTGTACGTTTTTTCGAGAGCATGAGGCTGTTCGT
>CADBRF010000166.1 GCA_902796975.1 uncultured Coriobacteriaceae bacterium | reverse complement strand
GAGGTTGCTCGCCGCCAAGACCCCAACGAAGAGCGCCATGACCGACCCAACCATGGTGATGAGGATCCCGAGCGACACGGTGACGACCATGCCCACAGCAATCTCCTCATTGGTGAAATGGCCATCAAGACTCGGTTCGAGGAACATGATCTTGAGCAGCTTGCCAAGCTGGACGAAGGCGGCGCCTACATCGATATTGTCGTACTCCATGTTCCAGAAGGTGATAACCGTGCCCACGAGGAAGAACACCACGACCGCGAGCAGCACGGTCGTCGAAACAGTTCGCGTGCGAATCTTTACTTTGCCGGTGCGCGTGAATTTCACGGCCGCGTTTTCTCCTGCCATCTACTTCACCCTCCTTCGAACGTAGTTGGAGGAGACTTCGCAGACGATGACCATGATTGCAACACACACGATGACAAGGCCGGAAAGCCCGTAGCGATAGGACCGGTAGTACATCTGGAACACAAAACCGATACCCGTGCCGGTCAGCATGCCAACGAGCGTCGCGTCTCGCACATTTGTCTCGAACATGTAGAGAAGCCAACTGATAATCTGCGTCATGGAGAGCGGAATGACAGCGTGCGTCATGATGCTGAACCACGATGCGCCTGATGCTCTGAGTGCCTCGATAGGACCATTGGGGACCTCATCGATGGTCTCGAGGAAGGTGCGCGTGAGAAAGCCGAAGCTCTTCATGAAGAGAGCGAGGTAGCCAGTGAACTCGTTTTGCTTGAAACACGCGAGCAAAACGAACGCCCAGGCTACGGTGGGAATATTGCGCGCGATGGATGCAATGCCGCGAACAATAAACTGGGCAATGCCGCCAAAGCCCACGGTCCGAGAGCCAATGAGAGCACAGATATACGCACAAACAGCGGCAGTTGCTGCGGCTGCGAGCGAATCCATGATTGACATGAAAAGCGCGGAAAGTATCTTTCCCAGGGCTTTCGGAGCATCCTCTCCGGGCATGAAGTGGACGCTCATCCAATAGAGCCCGTTGGGGAACTCTTGAAGCGCGGTTACCGGGGAGAAGCCCACCGCATAGGAGCACAGCCCACCAAGGACTACGAAAACAAGGACACCTGCCACCATAAGGGCATGCTTCTTGAAGAAGTAAGCCTGTGCCGAACTGGGCGCGGCAAGCGTTTTCTCATGCCCCGTCATTACCGCCCCGCCCTCTGAACAGGCGTTACGCCCTCTTGAACTGCGGAAACGCCAGCAATTCCGTCTTCAACCTCTTCATAGATGGAAGCGATGACCTCGGGGGTTATCTCCGATGGCTTGCCCCCGCAGCAGAACTGGCCATGAGAGAGGCAGAGCACGCGGTCGGAGTATTCCAAGGCGAATTCAACCTGGTGCAAGCTCACGAGACAGGCGATGCCAAGCTCTTTCGACGCTCGTTTGAGATGATCCATGACGACTGTGGAAGAATGAGGGTCGAGCGAGGCAATGGGTTCATCGGCGAGAATGAGCAGGGGGTCTTGCACGAGCGCACGAGCGATGCCGATGCGTTGCTTTTGGCCACCCGAGAGTTGGTCGGCGCGCGTGTAGGCAAACTCTTCCATCCCCACCTGCTCGAGAGCATTAAATGCGCTCTGTTTCTCTTCTTCGGTGTAGATGCTCAAGGCTCCGGCAAGAGAACTCTTATAGCCAAGACGACCTTGGAGAACATTCTCCAGCGAATTCGAACGCAAGACGAGATTGTAGCCCTGAAATATCATCGCCATGCGACGTCGCGCTATTCGAAGCTGCTTGCCGCGGAGCGAGCCCATGTCTTTGCCATCGAAAGTCACGACACCGCTTGTCGGCTCGATGAGGCGGTTAATGCAACGAAGCAGAGTTGATTTACCTGCACCCGAACTGCCGATGAGCGCGACAAATTCTCCCGGTTCAATCGAGAACGAGACATCGGAGAGGGCATTCGTTTTGCCATCGTAGCTTTTTGTCAAGCTATCGACGCGCAAGAGCGATTCGCTCATCGCGGTCCTCCTTCATGAGATAAACACGATGCAAGGCACCACCTGAAAAACGGGCAGTGCCTTGCTTAAATCACTCGTTTGAGCTGCTGGGTTCATTCCAGCATACTCACAAGCAGTGTGCGCAGAACGCAGTACAAACCACAAGCAGTGAAGCTCGCAAAATGTCGAACGTGCGTACAGACTCCTATTCGCCGCTCAAAAGCTTGCGGAAATCATCGTAATAGGAATCATCCAGCGGCACGAAGCTAATCTCGTCCGTGGAGCGCTTCCACTTGCTGACGGTGGTGGTGTCGTCGGGAGCGGTGAAAAGCTTCGGGTTATCGGAGACGGCATCGGAGCACATGTAGTCGATGACATCCTGGTTCATATCTTCGGGGACAACATCCACATTCACGACGAACGGAGCGCCAGGAGCGGCATAGGAAGCGACGCAGACAACACGCTGGCCCGCGAGCGTATCGAATGGAGAATCGAGGTCCTTCTTGACCTCATAGACTGCCCCGACCTCGCCATTGGTTCCCTCGACAACGTCATAGTAGTTAGACGTGCCCGTGTCATCGCAGCTGCAGAGGTCTGCATCGCCGGTGAGGAGCGTATAGAGCGCAAGCGCATGGCTGCCGGCCATGGTGACCGTGCCCAGATATTTGTCGGATTCGGCGATATCATCGGTGCTGGAAAGGCCGAACTTGTTCATGTAAATGGTAGCAGGCAGAACGAAACCGGAAGTGGAGCCCGGGCTCACGAACGCATAGTTGATACCCTTGACATCGCTCAGTTCGTAGGTATCGCCCTTCTTGTACTTATCGGCATCTTCCTCACGGCAGAGAACCTGTGAGTGATAGGTAACCTTGTTGAGCTTGCCTTCCTTATCGGAGAGAACCCAGGCAGGCTGGACGGAGGGGTTCTTCTCGTGTGCGTTGATGTACTCGGCTGCGCCAAGGTAGGCGTAATGAGTCTTGCCAGCGCAGATTGCCTCGACGACGACATTCATATCGGTTGCCGTGAGAGTCTCGCACGGAACACCCGCACCTTGGGCGATGGAGTTGGAGAACTCGTCGCGCATTTGCTCGTAATCAGCGGTGGACTCGGAGGGGAGCCACTCCATGTAGAGCTTGTCGGGTTTCGCGACACCGCTTGCACTGGCAGACGCGCTGGCGCTTGCGGACGTGCTGGCACTGCCGCTACCGGTCGAGCATGCTGCGAGCGAGCCGCCCGCGATAATCGTTGCCCCGGCAAGGCCGGAAAGCTTGATGAAGTTCCTACGAGAAATCTGCATTGGTCCTCCTCTAGACGAATGCTCTTATTGAAATCGTTGATATAATAGCTTTAGTCTAATAGCTAAGGCAACACATTACTTGACAATTCTCGGTATTGAAAGAATGCAAAATATTAGACCACATCTTCCCGAGAACAAAAAAACTGCCCGCCAGGTATGACGGGCAGCATGCAAGCATGGCTATGTGGTTCTTCCGAACTGCTGCTCACAGTTAGCAGCAGCTGGAACCACCGCAGCAGCAGCCGCTCTCGCTCTTGGGCGCCGCGTTCTGCGGGAGCTTCTCCCAGAGCTTCTCGGCAAGATCGGCGTATTCGTTCTGTTTTGCCTCGTCATCGCCAGCGAGTTCTCGCGCAGCATCGATATATGCTGCTTTTTCGTCAGCGAGTTTCTTCTCTTTCCCCTCGAAAAAACTCACAATGTTTTGCGGCATCTCGTAGGCAGCATCCGAGGGCTCTTCCCCACCGAAGACGATCTCGAGCGCGCGTTTGACCACAAGCGCTGTGGGAGCAACCTCATAGAGCTTGCCGTTGAACTCGAACTGGCGGCAGGTGGTCTCGGTGCCGCTGATGTCACTGCACTCCTCGCAGGAGTTCTCGATGGGCTCGGGGCAGATGTCTACCCCATTCACGCGCACAGTTGGCGAGCTCTCGAGCTTGTGCTCCTCCGCCAGTTCCCTCGTAGCGATTTCCTCGCGATGCAGCTCGAGCGTATAGCCTGCCATATTCATGACTGGCTCGAGGAGCTCGATAGCCTGCTCAACACGCGTATCGGTTCCCTGGCAGCGCGCGCATGTCTCCTGATCGAGGTAGAGATAGTCGATATTCACAACAGTTTTCTCGCCGAGGAAGGGCTCATCATCATTCGTGCCATTGCAGCAGCAGGATTCGCCTTCATCTGTCTCGCCGCCACCGCAGCAGCAAGCGGTTTCCTTCTTCTCCGCTTTCTCAGACTCGCTTCCGCAGCAGCAAGAAGACGTTTTCTTCTCCGCCTTCTCCGGTTTGCCACCGCAGCAGCAGGTCTTCTTAT
>CADBRF010000165.1 GCA_902796975.1 uncultured Coriobacteriaceae bacterium | reverse complement strand
GCCAAGCGCTATATGGAGAAAGCGCTGCCACTCTACGAGAAATAATGGCTACCAGCTCAGCCAATCGGGCATGACAATTCCTTATTCCCCTGTTCAAATAAATTAAATAACGTCGTCTACAATGACAACAGAGTATAGAAGTTACCTGAAGCTTATGAACGTTTCTTCCCAGCATGTGTTTGCATAGAAACAGATTTAGCATGCAGTCTGGCGGAAAAGTCCGTATCTCCCAGCCTCTTGTAACACAGGACAGCCAGCCCCAGACAGAGGCAGACCGGCAGCATGTCCGCAACTGAACAGCGGGTGAGCTCGAGGAGAAAGGCAGCGGCCGTGACGGGCATCTTCTGCGCCAATCCGAGATAGATTGCTCCTCCGACAAACGCCGCCGTCGCCACGGAAACCGGCGGTAGCCCCGCCAGGTTCCAAAGCGCCGCAACAGCGAAAGAGAGCATTCCACCCATCATGATTGAGGGCTGGATATTGCCTCCGTAGGCCCCCGCGAGCGTTGCAAGCAGCACAACTCCCCACTTCCCGAGAAAGTAGCCAAGCGCTTGCCCTCCGGTCAGAGCGCCCACGAAGCTCGCCTCGTTTCCAATCTGTCCATTTCCAAGCACAAGTGGAAAGACAACAGAAACGAGCCCAATCCCGGCGAAGCAGAGGGTGGAGACGAGAATCATCTTGGGAGATGTGCGGTCGAGCTCTGGAAGGCTCTTCTTCGTGCGCTCGAACATATGGACTGCAAGCGCCAGAACGGGGGCTATTACAAGAGAGAAAATCAAAGTTGCATTGTCGAAGCCGAAAGAGGGAACGGTGTAGGTGACCACATCTCCCAGGGCGAGATGTGTCACGGCAACGGCGATTCCACAGGTTATTGCCGCAAATCCAGCTTCCACTGCCCCAAAGGAGAGCAGCAGCGATTCGAGCACGAAAAGGGTTCCGCCAAGAGGCGCGTTATAGATTGCGGCGAGACCTCCTCCTGCAGCGCACGCGAAGAAGATCTTTCGCATGCGTTCGTCCTTGAAAAATGAGGTCCGCTTGAGCCAGAGTCCAGTGATGGCACAACTCAGCTCGCGCGGAGCAACCTCCTTGCCCAACGGAGAGCCCATGGCGACTGTTGCCGTCTGCAGCAGGTCATGGCAGAGCGTGGTGAAAAACGGCATATTGTTGCCCTCTTTGGCAATGAGGCCCTTGATGGAAACGAGCGGAGACCCCTTGCGGTGGATGAGCACCCAGCCCACGCCGCCAATCAGGCCGCAGGCAAGAAGCGAGAGAAAGCGGCGCTGCGGAGATGCCTGCATGACCTCGTCGAAGAAATCCATGGTGAAATTGGGAACTGTGCCAAAGGCGACCGCCTGCACCAGCTGCTGAACCTTGATGAGAAAGGTGCCCGCAAAACCAGCACCAAGACCCACGAGCACAATTGCTCCAAGGGCGAAAAGAAAACTCTTCTTCGGAGGCTTGCCAGAGACAACAGCCGAAGCGTCTCCATCAGCAGGTGGCTCTTCCGTTGGGGACATCTCTGCTTTTCCGCATGCCATGGCGAATCGCTCCCGAACGCATGAAAATGATATGTATCGAATACCTATATTTTTTCATTCATACAATACGAATGTAGTTCGTTATTGTAACGATATATCTCGTGCGAAACTTCTAAATGGCGTATATACCCTGCATATGCCATCTGCATGGCAAATATCTATCTCAATGAACGAGAGAAATAGATTCAAATTATTTCGATATATACATTCGCACGCTCAAGGGCAAATCCGCGAGAGCATTGCAGATCTGAAATGCCTGGGCAACGAAATGCCCGGCCAGCTGGACCTTCAACCAGCCGCCGGGCATCTTTCGTGCACGACTATCAGCTACTGCAGTCTATGAATATTGCGCTGCTGCTATTCCTCCGTTTTCTTGCGCATGCGACGGAAGAAGGCGGCAAATCCTCCACCCAAGGCTGCGAAGAGAGCAGCAAAGGGAGCAGCAGGGACCTCATCGCCCGTTGCCGGGGCGTCTGCCTTGGATGCAGTTTCGGAGACTGCATTGTCGCCGGTGTCTCCACCGGTTGTTGCCTTCGCCTGGACAACAGGTGACTTTTCGATTGAGCCAGAAGTCTGCTTACTGGAGTTTCCGCTGTTGGCCGCGTTATTCGGGTCGGCTGGGTTATCACCCTTATTCGGATCTACCGCTGGCTTCGTGGGGTCTGCAGCGGGAAGAGGGTCAGCCTTGAAGGTAGCGACATAGGTCACATTGCCCGTAACAGGAGAAACGCCCGTGCTGACCGAGGCAGCGGGGGCCCTTCTTGGACCATTAGCCTTCGCGGGTGATGCAGGCGCCTGCACCTTCCACCCAGCAAAGGTATAGGAGTATTTGTCGTCCGAAGCCTTGGTCGGGGTCGCGCCGCCGTAGACGGGCGTGTCACCGTATTTCACTGTGTCGCTCTCGAGCTCGGTCCCGTCCTCGTTCAGCCAGACGACCTTGTAGGAGTTGACGGTCTGATCGAACTGGGCGGTGTAGGTCACATCTCCCGTGACCGCACCAGGCTCGACATCCCAGCCCTTGAAGGTGTAGCTGTACTGGGCATCTCCCGCCTTGGTCGGGGTCGCGCCACCGTAGGAAGCTTGAGTACCCTTGCGCACTCCCCTGTCGACTTCGAGCTCATTGCCATCGGCATCAACCCAGGTAACCGTATAGGTAGCAACAGGTGTGCTCTTGACGACGATGGATACCGTCTTGGTCTCGGCAGCTTCTTTCTTGGATTGCCAAATGGTAAAGGAGGTTCCGTCGCTGTAATCGCCACTGATATTGCCATCAGTTGCATTCAGATACTCGCGATAGGAATCGTTGCCCCTGATGGTGCCGTCTTTCCACACCATATTGTGGTTCGCGTAACTGCTGTACGACCGCATGGAAGGCCCGTTGTAGCCCATCTGCAGGTAGTTATCCTGACCAGAAATAGACAGCAGCAGATTCTTATTGCCCTGGTAGTCGGAACCACCATCTTCGACATCCCAGGTGAAGTTGGCATCTACATCAACAGGCTTACCGTCTTTGAACTGGGCTTCCTCGCCAATGAGCTTGCCGTTTTCGTCAACACCGAGCAGGTAGGTCTTCCCATTGGATTCATAGGTGATGGCAACCCCAGAATCTCCGGCTTCAAGACCGGCGGCTTTCTCGCTCCACACCGACTCTTCCGCGCCCTTGCTGACGCTCCCCTGCACGTCCACCGTGTTGGTGAAATCCCCCGTCACAGCATTTCCATCTGCATCTGCGATGCTCAGCACGCGCGCGGTGTAGGTTTTGCCTTTATCAAGGCCGGTGAACGTAGCGCTCTTCCCGTAGTCCAGTTTCTGGGTTGTGCCAACCTGCTTGCCATCGGCATCGAATACGCCCATAGATACTGAATAGCCAGAATAATCTCCCGTCCCGTCAATCTGCCAGCTCAACGTGGCTTCAGCGACACCGGTGAACTCCTTGGAGCTCACAACGCCCTTGCCTGCGTTCGCATCCTCCGAACCAGCGTTCTCGCCCTGTCCCGCTTTCGCGACGACCTGGGTAGTGCCGCTCGTATCAACGCCAGCTCCGATGCCATCGCCGGCAGTTCTGGACGCATCGTCAAAAGGCAGAGTGGATTCACCCTTCTGGGCGCTGTTGCCACCGGTAGCATCCAAGCTCGCAACACTCACTTCTGCAGAGCCCTTGCCTTTGGTGAGCGTGCCATCAGCGTTAAGCGTTGCTACGGCAACGCCAGATCCAGCACTGCCCAGAGTGGAATCTCCGCCCTTGGTGACAACCGACCCCATGCCCTTGATGGCAGTGCCATCGAGCATGAGGATACCATCGCCGCCATCCTGGTTGTAAATGAGATCAGTGCTTCCGCCCGTGGTCGTGAGCGTGGACCCCGGAGCCAAGGTGACCGTGCCACTCGAAACCACGAAGGGAATCTGGCCCTGGCGCTCGGAAGAGCCGCTGTCGCCCTCAACCTGGACATTACCCTCGACACGAACATCGCCATCGGTCACGATCACGACATCGCTCTCGGGTTTGGTGGTGTTGCCATCTGTGAGATAGCGGGCATGGCTTGCAATCTTGGCGTCCTTGAGCGTGGAACCCGGACGCATGTAAATGGTGTCCGTGACAGTCGAGCCGTTGGGCGCGGTCAGCGTGCCATGCACCTCGATCTTGCCGAACACGACGCTCTGACGCAGGGTGAGTGTCGCTCCCTCTTTCACGATGATGCGGACGCTGGAGTTGAACTTCATGTTGTTGAGCGTAAGGTGAGAGCCCTTCTTGACGACAAGAGCCTCGGAATCCGTATTGGTGGCGTTTCCGACCTCGGTGTAGACACCCTTCTCGCTCGAACCGTTAATCCAGGTATCGCCTTCGGGCATCTCGAACCTGGACATGTCTTTTATCTCGTCTTCAGTAGCGCCCTGGTTCTCTTCCAGACCGAGACCCTTGAGCGTGCTAATGTAGGGAGTATCGATAAAGTATTCGTTTTGCTTGCCCGCCTCGCGCGCCTGCTCCTTTTCAGCGACGATATCGGAGAAATTCACATCCTTGGGATAGATCTTGAAGACATTGCTAAACGCCTGGAGAACCGTGCCGTCGCTGAGCGTAATCTGGGCGCGGACACGATATTGGCCCACAGCGTCCGGCACGCTGGCGGGACGGTCGTTGATTGTGAAGCGATAGGTCACCGTGCTCCACAGGTAGTCGAGACCGTGGTGCTTGTCGGTGCCATCAAGCGAGACGATCACGGCATTGCTATCGGTTACCGAAACATCGACATGGTTGCGAAGGTAGTCGAGAAGGTCGACATAGGACCCGGTTTCGTCTTTCACCTGGAAGGAGAGCTCGAGGCCACCGGCCTTGTCCGACACAACACCAGTGCCACCGCTCGCGCCAGAAGCCGATGCGGCTCTGCGGATGCGCGGAGATGATGCCTCCCCCGTTGCAACAGTTTTGCTGCTTGACGCGCTCTCCCGCTTCGCCCCAGAGGTAGCGTTGGAGTCGGCGTTTTCATCTGGCTCCTCTTCGAACCCAGTCCAGCCAGTGTCCTCTTTTGTCTGCGTCTCGGAGACGAAGGACTGGATGGTGCCGTCAAGGCGGGATTCTTTTAGCTCTTGCGGGTCTTCAGTAGCATCCCCTGCTGCAGGCGCCGCTGCTACGGAGTTCGAAGCACTTGGAGCTTTTGCGGGAACTCCAGCTGCCGGCGTAGCGCTGGACAGATCAGCCGGTTCAGCTTGCTCGTTTTTGGCAGCTGCATCTGCCTCGGCAGCCTCCTGGGCTCGCGCATCGCTCTCTTTCACCACGGGCTCCACTTGGGTGGCTGCAACATCCCCCGTTGAGACGATTGGCGCAGATGAAAGGCCAGTGTCCACTTGCGGTTCGGGCGCTTCCTCGGCATTCGCCACTCCAGCATTTGCCACCATGAGAGATACGCTCAACGTGGCAACGGCTGCAGCGCTCTTGACCTTGCGGGATACATTCATCGGAACTCCACTCTCAGAAAATAGTTAGATGGACATAACTTTAGGTGAGTATATCAATCGAGAAGATTAATTGTTAGAGGTTCCGAACATTTTTATAAAATAATTCGGTATGCAAAACTTATACGAGCATACCAACACATGGTTAAGCGCCGGAGAATGCCGCTACGGGACCGTTAACCAGCCCGCGCCTCTCAAGAGCATGACCACAGAAGCAGGCAAACCAGCTCTCGATTTCTCAGAGCCATCACCGGCTCGCATAGACTATTCGGTTCCGCATCTCTTGATTTGCAACAACCTCGCCCGAGCTGAGAACCATAAGTACACCAACATCTGAATACTCTCGGGCAAGGTCCATGCCGGCCCTCGACCCCAGAAGGAGCAGAGATGTCGAGAGGGCATCCGACTGAAAGGAACTTTCCGCAACCACTGTCACGCCGAGAATATCTGAAGTCGCTGGATACCCCGCCCTCGGGTCGATGATGTGGTGGTACGCCTTGCCATTGGACGCGAACTTTCGCTCATAGACGCCACTCGTCACCGCTGATTCGTCATTGCACTCGATGACCGCGGCAGGCTTGCGCTCTCCCTTTGGCTTTCCCTGTTCAAGTGGGTCGATGACGTTAAAACGCCAGGGATTTCCTCCTGGCATCGCACCAACGCAGGCAAGGTTGCCACCCAGATCCACAAGACCGCTCGTTACCCCATGCTCGCGCATGAGGTCACATAGGCCATCTGCGATATAGCCCTTAGCAGTGCTCCCCAGCACAATGCGCGCATCAGGATCGTCGACACACACGACATCGCCATGGACATGCACCATCTGATAGCCAACATGTTTGAGTGCCTCATCGATTTGCTCCTGCGATGGCTTGCTCGCACGATGGTAGTTCCAGAGGCGCTCGAGCGTACCCGCTGTAATGTCCAAAAGACCGCCAGTCTTGGCGCAATATTCCAGCGAAGCGCCTATAAGCACTGCCAGCTCGTGATTGACTTCTGCCGGCATACCAAACGCGCTGTTGAGGAAGGTGAGACTCGACCGAGGATTCGTGTGACTGAAAATATTGTCGTATTCCACGCAGCGTTCTTTGATAGCCTGAAACAGAGAGTCGTCTTCCACATCCGCGAAGAAGGAGCATTCGGTGTCAAACGCCTTGAAGACGGTGTAGCGCAAATCAGGGTGACAGGCAGCGACACCAGTCCCATAATCATCTGCGTCCTTCATTACCTCGGATTCCATCTGTGGCTCAAACACCAAACCCTGCAACATGACATCCCTCCTCGTGCTATGACTGGGGAATCATAACTGATAAAGTAAGTTATGTCTAACTTTATATTCAATAGTTCTTCGCGCGATGAACCTACCCCGAAGCTCGTCCATAGGGATGTGGACGTAATGGTTTCTCACGCCGGGTCCACAGCTCAACTGGAAAAAGGGAACGGATGCTCTGCGGTTTGCATTAAGCGCATGAGAACGAAAAAGCTGCCGAATAAGTTTGTCTCCGCTTGCAGCAACCCAGTGGAAAGCCTTGGTTCGATTATCCTTATCCGGTTTATTTCACTCATCGCTGCGGGTACAATTATTCTGTATACAAACAGCACGAAAGGGCACCGTGAAAGCTAGCGTCGTCATATCCGCATACCAGCCAGATGCCAACCTTCCCAAGCTCGTGGATGGCATCAAGCAAGCATGTCCACTCGCCTCCCCTGCCAGCATCATCGTCGTGGACGACGGCAGCGCTGGATGCGAGCAATACTTCGCCCAGGCGGCCGAGAAAGGCGCCACCGTCTTGCATCACGAACACAACCGGGGCAAGGGTGCAGCGGAGAAGACGGGCATCGCCTATGCGGCAGAGCAGGGATATGTCACCGCCGTCACCGCCGATTGTGACGGTCAGCATTCTCCTCAGGATATTGCCGCGCTCATTGCGGCTGCTGAGGCAAACCCACACGCGCTCATCTTGGGCGTACGTTCGTTTGCTGACATGCCGCTTAAGTCCCGCATGGGAAACTCCATCATTCGCGGACTCTTCCGCATCAAGTGCGGCTACCGGGTCTCAGACGTGGAGACTGGCCTCAGAGCGTATCCATTGGAGAAGGCAGATCAGATTCTCGCCATCGAAGACGAGGGATACGAATTCGATGTGGCTATCATCGCGCGGGCAAAGCGCATTTTCGGCACAGTCGAGGAAGTTCCCATCCATACGATCTATGGGGGTGGCACGGGCGAATCTCATTTTGACCCGGTCAAGGACAGTATCCGCGCCCTACGCGCGTTGATGCAAAGCTAGCAGCGATTCAACCACACGCTACCGCGTAAAACATACCAGACAAGACAGAAATGGACAGCGACCAACAATGACGTCTAACGGATTGAAGCTTGCAGGAAAAACGCTTCTCATTACAGGCGGGACAGGCAGTTTCGGTAATACCGTGCTCGGCCACTTTCTCAAGACGGATATCTCCGAGATTCGCATCTTCTCCCGCGATGAGAAGAAGCAGGACGACATGCGCCATAAGCTGCAATCGAACTTCCCCGACCTTGCGGGCAAAGTGAAGTTCTACCTCGGCGACGTGCGTGATTTGCATTCCGTGGAAAGCGTCATGCCCGGCGTGGACCTCATCTTCCACGCGGCTGCGCTCAAGCAAATTCCCAGCTGCGAGCAGTTCCCCATGCAGGCTGTGAAAACCAACATCCTCGGTACCGATAACGTGCTCACCGTGGCGATTCGCGAAGGCGTGCAGAGCGTTGTCTGCCTCTCCACCGATAAGGCCGCCTACCCCATCAACGCCATGGGTATGACCAAAGGGCTCATGGAAAAGGTAGCCCTGGCACATGCACGCTCCGAGCTCAACCCGGGCACCGTCATCAGCTGCACACGCTATGGCAACGTCATGTGCAGCCGTGGCAGCGTCATTCCGCTCTTCATCGACCAGACTCTAAGCGGGCATCCCGTTACCGTTACCAACCCCGCGATGACACGTTTCATGATGAATCTCGACGAGGCTGTTGACCTCGTGGAATTCGCCTTCGAGCACGCTCATCCCGGCGATATATTCGTCCAGAAAGCGCCCGCTTCCACCGTTGCGACTATCGCCGACGCAGTGCAGGCGCTCTTTGGCTCAACCGGTGTACAGATCATTGGCGCCCGCCATGGCGAGAAAGTCGACGAGACCCTCATTACGAGCGAGGAGATGGTGCGAAGCGAAGACCTGGGTGATTACATCCGCATCGCTGCAGATATGCGCGACATCAACTACGAAATGCCTGGAAACGAGGGCGAGATGGCGAACGTCCAGACCGAGGGCTATACCAGCGGAAACACCACCCGTCTCAACACCGATCAGACCATAGCCAAGATGCTCACCACCTCCTACGTGCAAGACGCGCTGGCTGCCAACGGCATCACGCCGCCTGCTCCACGAGTATAGAAACCGGCGTTGAGAGCATGAACATCCTCGTCACTGGTGCAAGCGGCTTTATCGGGCGAAACCTCGTTGCCGCCCTGAAAACCCATGGAGATGAGCACAGTATTCTCGCCTGTTCCAGCACTACGCCATTCGAGCACATCGAAGAGTTCTGCAGCTCGGCGGACTTCGTCTACAACCTTGCAGGCGTCATGCGTCCTGAAGACCCGGAGGATTTCAACCGCGTAAACGTTGACCTGGTGAAAAATATCCTGCACACGCTGGAATCCCACCAGAATACCTGCCCCGTTATGCTCGCCTCTTCCATTCAGGCTTCACTCGAAGGGCGTTTCGCGGGAAGTGCTTACGGCGCAAGCAAAAAGGCTGCTGAACAGGCGGTTTTCGAGCATGCTGAAACAACAGGGGCAAGAGCTCTCGTCTACCGGCTCACCAATACGTTCGGCAAGGGTGCACATCCCGACTACTGCAGCGTCGTTGCCACCTTCTGCTATCACATCGCCCGCAATGAGCCTATTCGCATCGACGACCCCACCGCGCTCATGCATCTTCTCTACGTCGATGACCTCACGTCCGAACTCGTGAGAGGGCTGACAGGCGGAGAGAATCGTATGAACGAGCAGGGCGTGGAAGATGGCTTTTGCCACGCTGAACCCGTCGCAGACATTACGTTGCAAGATCTCGCCACCATGCTCTATACGTTTAAGGACGCGCAGGACAGG
>CADBRF010000164.1 GCA_902796975.1 uncultured Coriobacteriaceae bacterium | reverse complement strand
GTTCGCGTTATAGATATCCCAAATTTCCATAGACTTCCCTGCACACGTTCGTTCGGACAATTCCCAAAACCACTAATAACAAAAAGTGGCGCCCTCCAAACGAGGAGAACGCCACTTCTCTCACAGTCCTAGATACTGCTTACGCCTGGCGGGCAGAGCCCTCGAAGGTGAAGCGGCCCATGCGAACACCGCCGAGGATGTGAACATGGAGATGCTGCACGGTCTGAGCTGAGTCTGGACCGATGTTGATAACGCAGCGATATCCGGATTCGTAGACACCCTTGAGCTTTGCCACTTCGGGAACCGTGGCGAGTAGCCTGCCAAGAACCTCAGCCGGAACATTGTCCTGAAGGTCATTGAAGTGCTGCTTGGGCACGATAAGCGTATGAACCGGGGCTTCAGGCTCAATATCGTCAAACGCGAGGCAGAAATCATCCTCGTAGACTTTCTTGGAGGGTATTTCCCCAGCTACGATCTTGCAGAACAGGCAATCATCGCTCATCAGTTTCTCCTCAATTCAAAGGGGTACGTCAACATGTGCGCAGGCAAATTAGTCGATCTTGACAACCCAGCCCTCGGGACCCTCAATCTCGCCGCTCTGGATACTGGTCAGGGTGTTACGAAGCTTGGTCATAACAGGGCCAGCCTGCTCCATGCCGCTGATGTTGATGACCTCATCGCCCTTGGTGATATTGCCAACGGGGCTGATAACGGCAGCCGTGCCGCAGAGGCCGGCCTCGACGAAATCGCCGTTCTCGACTTCGCTGAACTTGACGAAGCGCTCGTCAACCTTCATGCCGAGAATGTCGCGGGCGACGACCACGAGTGAACGGCGGGTGATAGACGGAAGGATGGAGTCGGTATGGCTCTTGGGGACGACGAGCGTGCCCTCCTTGTTCACGAAGATTATATTCGCGCCGCCGGCTTCCTCAACATAGGTACGGCTCTGGGAATCAAGGTAGAGGTTCTCGGCAAAGCCATTGGCGTGCGCCTCCATGTTGGCCTTGAGGCTCATGGCGTAGTTCAAGCCAGCCTTGATATTGCCAGTGCCACGGGGAGCAGCACGGTCGTACTCGCTCACAACGATGCTGATCGGTACAGCGCCGCCCTTGTAGTAAGGGCCAACAGGGGTAACGAGAATACGGAACTGGTACTGGTCGGCAGGCTTGACGCCGATAACCTCGCCCGTTGCAAACATGAGCGGACGGACATAGAGCGTTGCACCGCTGCCAAACGGAGGCACCCATGCCTCGTTTGCCTTGACGACCTGCTTGACCGCGTCGACGAACTTGTCCTTGGGGAACGGCGGCATGCAGAGGCGCTCTGCCGTGTTGTACATACGCTCGGCATTAAGGTCTGGGCGGAAGCAGACGATGTCTCCGCTCTCGGTGGTGTAAGCCTTCAGGCCCTCGAAGCATTCCTGGCAATAATGCAGAATGCCAGCGCACTCGCTCATGGTCACGGTGTGATCCTTGGTGAGGCCGCCCTCTTCCCATGCGCCATCCTTGTAATTGCAGACATAGCTGTAATCGGTAGGCATATAGGAGAAGCTGAGGTTAGCCCAGTCCAAATCCTTCTTCTCTACCACAACAATCATCTCCGGTTCGTGCTGTTGTACTTACAGAACATGGGTGGATTGTACTACTTAACACACACAAAACATTCCAATTAGCCCCGGTCGCTGCCCATCGACCGAACTATTTCTGTGAAATATAGTTTCGGGTTGATGGTTTCATGACTAGTTTAGCCAGCGCTTAATGCCAGGAGTATCCTGCTGTCCCGAATACCAGGATGCCGCCCGCTTTCCCAGACGCAATAAGAGGCCCTCTTACCTGTTTCAGTTCGTAATTGCTCTTTGTTCATGAATTCCATCAGCACGTTTTCTGCAGAGACGTTTCCAAAAGCATATTGCTCAGAGAGAAGAACATGTGGTTTTGTTTTCGAAAACCTGCGAGTGTCGCATGTCATTCGCGCGGAAACACTAGGGTTTAACTGGGTTTTCGCATAGTATAGTTCCCGCAGCTAACGAAGTGATTGAAAGGCGTACACGCGATGCATACCTACCGAGTCAATGACATCATCGGCCCCATTATGGTCGGGCCATCGAGCAGCCATACTGCAGGAGCGCTTCGCATCGCCCTTATGACCCGTCATC
>CADBRF010000163.1 GCA_902796975.1 uncultured Coriobacteriaceae bacterium | reverse complement strand
GCAAAGGTCTATGCGAAGGACGAGGAAACCATCACATTCGACCTCAACCATGAGCTCGCGGGCCAGGCACTTACCTTCGAGATTAAGCTGCTCGAGGCGAACTAAGCATATCTCGCTAGCATAAAGAGAAATCCCGTCGGGTCTGTTCATGCGGTTCCGGCGGGATTCTTGTTTGCCCGGATTGAGAGACCGCCCGCTAGGAAACGAGCTGACTGGAAGGGATATGCACTTCGCCGCTTGAAAGGACTCGTTCCTCTCCGGTGTCGAGTTTCACGTGCAGGCGAAAATCATCATCGACGCCTTCAACCGTCGCCATGAAGTCCTCAGAACCGACGTAGATGTGAACATGCCTGCCATCGAGCAAGGAACGTTTGCGGTATTCCGCGAGATAGGTCTTCGCGGGGATGGTTTCGTAGCCTGCCATGAATCGGTTGACGATGCCTGCAACGAGTCGGGCTCGAATGTCTGCGGTGTCGGCAGTGGCTGAGCTGATACCGTGGGCGATGCCACCTAGGTCTTGCGGGAAGCCCTCTTCGGGCTCGAACACATTGATGCCGATGCCCAGGACTGCTGAGTTCACATGGGCGGTTTCGGCATCGAGAGATGCCTCGGTGAGGATGCCCGCTGCCTTATGGCCTTCGTAGAAGATGTCGTTCACCCACTTTATCTGGGTGTTGACTTCGAGCACCTCGTCGATGGTCTGGGCAACGCATACCGCGGCAAAGGTCGTGATAAGGGGGATGTGCTCAAAGGCGAGCGTGGGTTTGAGCAGAAGGCTGAAGTAGATGCCAGAACCCTTGGGAGAGAAGAACGCCCTGCCCTGGCGGCCTCGTCCTGCCGTCTGCTCGCTTGCGACGACGAGAAGACCCTCTGGTGCTCCTTCTCCGGCGCGTTTCTTGGCGCGGGTGTTGGTGGAATCAATGGTCTCATGGTATTCGAGCTCGATGCCGGATGCCGTGAGGTAGTGGTTGATGCTTGCGGCGGAAAGCTTGCTCGTGTCGGCTGCCAGCATATAGCCCTTTCCCGTTACGCTTTCAATAGAATAGCCTTCGCTTTCAAGCGCACGTACGGTTTTCCATACGCTGTTGCGGCTGATGCCGAGTTCTTCTGCAAGGGAACCACCCGAGAGAAAGGTCCCCTTGTTTTGTTCGAGCGCTGCGAGCACTTTATCCTTTGTCGTTTCCATAGATGGTCACTCTAGCACGATTGCAGATGCGCTCAAAGGCTGCGGTTCTACTTCTGGACGAGAACCGGACGCACTGCCTTGGCGATGGCGATAGCAACCACTGCCTTGATGCAATCGATGACGATGAAGGGCGCGTCTGCAACGAGGAATGCGGAGAGAAGGTCCATGTCGGCAACAAAGGCGAGCCAGAACCAGCCGAGGATGTCAGAGGTGACGATGATGGTCGCAGCGCAGGCGATATCGCATACGATCTGCTTCACGCCTTTACGCTCCATCGCACGTCGAAGAGAGCTTGCGAGCACGGTGCCAATGAGATAGCTGAAGAGAAACCCGCCTGTCGGCCCGAGGAGCTTGCCCATGCCGCCTGTCATCGAAGAGAAAACGGGCAGGCCAACGGCGCCCATCAGAAGAAAGATACCGGTTGTTGCCGCAGCCTGTTTGGGAGACATGATGAGGGCGATGAGAATGACAACGAGCGTCTCGAGCGTGACGGGAACTGCGCCAATGGGGATGGTGAAGAAGTTCGAGACAACGAGCAGCGCTATGCAGAGCGCAGATGTTGTGATAGAGACGGATTTTGACATGGTTTGCGTTGCTGCCATAGCTTCTGTATCTCCTCTGCTTGACCCCAGTTTTGAACACAAGGATGCCATTGTTATCCCAAAACTATCCACAAGCTTTATTGTCACCTATATATTCCATAAAGGTGACAATTCCGAATGTCAAAGGAGCATCTTTGCCACGCCATCTGCAAGCAACAGGTCTGCTAGAGGTGGGTACAAGAGTCTCTGCGGCGCTCCCGAATTGGAAGCGTAGCCTAACGTCTTCTGTATGAATGGCGGTCTATAATAACTCCGAACATGCATTTCACGGGAAGGAGACCGTTCTCCATGGCACAGTATGACTACCTCATCGTCGGAGCAGGCCTTACCGGAGCAGTATTCGCTCGCGAGGCAACGCTCAGGGGCAAACGCTGCCTCGTCATTGACCGCCGCAAGGATGTTGCGGGCAATGCCTACACTGAGGATGTTCGTGGCATCCACGTCCACCGATACGGAGCTCACATCTTCCACACGAGCGATAAAAACGTCTGGGAGTATGTGCAGCAATTCGCCGAGTTCAATAACTTCGTGAACTCTCCCGTAGCGAACTTCCACGGCACTATCTACAACATGCCCTTTAATATGAACACCTTTGCCAAGATCTGGCCCGATGTAATAACGCCCGATCAGGCGCGTGCCCGCATCGAAGAGCAGAAAGCAGCACTTGATATCGATGAGCCGGCAAACCTGGAGGAGCAGGCCCTCAAGCTGGTCGGCCCTGATATCTACCGAATTCTCGTGAAGGAGTACACCGAGAAACAGTGGGGAAGAGACTGCAAGGACCTTCCCGCCTTCATCATCAAGCGTCTGCCCGTGCGCTTTACCTATGACAACAACTACTTCAACGACCGTTACCAGGGCATTCCCATCGGGGGCTACACCCGTATGGTTCGCAAGATGCTCGAGGGCATAGAAGTGCGTTGTGGTGTCGAATATCGCGACCTCATCGCTTCAGAGCCCGATATCGCCTCTCGTACTATCTATACGGGTCCCATCGATGAATTCTTCGATTTCTCGCTTGGCACGCTCGAATACCGAAGCCTCCGTTTCGAGACCGAGCTTTTGGAAGGCGTGGAGAACTGGCAGGGCAATGCCGTCGTCAACTACACGAGCCACGATGTGGATTTCACCCGCATCATCGAGCACAAGTTCTTCGAATTCGGCAAAGACGAAGAGGGCAACATGCTGCCCGATACGGTCATCACGCGCGAATATCCTGCAGATTGGCAGCCGGGTGATGAACCATACTACCCAGTGAACGATGCGAAGAACGCCGCGCTTTTCGAGGAATACGCAAAGCTCGCGGCGACTCGCGGTGATGTCGTCTTCGCCGGCCGTCTGGGCGCGTACCGGTATCTCGATATGGCACCCACCATTGCCGCTGCCCTTGAACTCGCGGAAAAGGAACTTTCCTAGCGATTGCCGCTTTAGACACAGTAGTGAACTGGAGAATGCCAGACCTCGGTGAAACATTCCAAATACAGCTATATGACGATGATCGGGCATATGTGCACTGATATTAATCAGGGCGGCCTACCTGCTGTGCTGCCTTTCCTCATAGCTGCGCATGGCTACTCATACACCGAGGTCGCCACGCTTGTCTTCATCACAAATCTGCTGTCTGCCATTATCCAGCCGCTTTTCGGCTGGCTCGGCGATAGGGCGAACAAGCCATGGACCATGGCACTCGGCGTGCTGCTTGCGGGCACAGGGCTCTCGGTGCTGGGCTTTGTGAGCTCAAATTATCCTGCCATGTTGCTTTGCGCATGTGTGAGCGGCACAGGTGTTGCTCTCTTTCATCCGGAAGGCGGCAATATCGCCAATGCGGCAGGCAGGGGCAAGGCATCAGAGATGTCAATTTTCTCTGTTGGCGGGAATATTGGATTCACCATCGGTCCTATCATAGCTGCCGCTGCAGTGACCGCTTTCGGCCTCCACGGCCTTGCCATCTTCTTCATTCCCTGTGCCATCTGCGCGCTATGGATTTTCTCCAACAACCGCGAGCTTGTCGAGCTCGAGCACAATCGCATCGTCACTGCCAAGCAGGAAGGCGGGCGCGACCATGTGGGCGCCTTTTCTCTTGTCGCGGTGATATGCGCGCTCCGCTCTATCGTCCATTACGCCGCTACGACCT